>JASEGA010000002.1 GCA_030018315.1 bacterium
TAGAGGACATTTTACCTGAAAAATAAAAGAGGACATTTTTGCTGAAAAGTAACAGAAAAATGTATTGACAAATTCTATAGATTATAATAAAATAAAATTAAAATTATGCAGTTTATAAAAGCACACTGTGGGGGCAACGATTTTGTGATTTTTGATTCAAGATTAAATTCAGTTCCTACTAATTTAACTCCTTTTGTTAAGCATCTCGCTGACAGGCATACAGGTATAGGGGCTGATGGTATTATCTTTATTGAACCTACAAATGGAGCTGATTTTGGTTTACGTTACTTCAATCCTGACGGCTCTGAATACGGCATCTGTGGTAATGGGACTCTCTGTGTATTACTTTACACTGGCAAATCTGAAGCCAGTTTTAAGACAGCCTCTGGAATTCTTAAAGGGTGTGTAATAGATAACAAAGTAAGAGTAAAAATTCCACCTCCCAAAAATGTAATACTTTCTCTACCACTCACTATTAAAAAGAGTAAACTTAATTTCAGTTTTGTTGACATTGGAGTTCCCCACACTATCCTTTTTGTAAAGGATGTAACTTCAATTGATGTATCAAGTTTTGCTCATTCAATAAGATTTCATCCTCACTTTGGTGCAGATGGCACAAATGTAAACTTTGTCCAAATTTTAGGTAAGAATAAAATATCTATAAGAACTTATGAGCGTGGAATAGAAGGCGAGACTCTTTCTTGTGGTTCAGGCACCTGTGCAAGTGCTATAGTTGGCTGGCTAAAAGGTGACTTATTATCACCAATAGAAGTCAATACTCAAGGTGGCACTTTATGGGTTTATATAGCTGGATTAGAAGAAATCTGGCTTCAAGGAATTCCGGAGCTTGTCTATAAAGGTGAACTATTACTTTATAAAGGGGGTATAAGTGAAAGCATATGAGCCAAAAGATATAAGGAATGTAGTTTTAATGTCTCCTTTAGGAGCAGGTAAGACTACTCTTGCCGAAGCCATACTTTTCAATTCAGGTGCAACTTCTCGTCTCGGCCGTGTAGTGGATGGCACCTCTATCTTTGATTATGCACCTGACGAAATTGAGCAAAAGATGTCAATAAATTTAAGTATAGCTTGTTTTGAACTTTCCGGCATTCTTGTAAACCTAATTGATACACCAGGCTGTAGCGATTTTTTTGGTGATGTAATTTCAGGTGTAACTGTAGCTGATTCTGCAATTATAGTAGTTAATGCAAGCACTGGAATCCAGCCCTGGACAGATATGATAAAATTTTTAGCAGATGAGCATAGAATTCCAGTTATTATTTTTGTGAATCAACTGAGTAAAGAAAACGCTAACTTTACCCAAACCTTCAAAGAGATTCAAAACCTATTTGGTAAGAATGCTCACCTTAGCTCAGCGAGGCAGGTTATCCCACTGACCATACCTGATGGTATAGGTGCCCAATTTAACAAAGTCTTAAGTGTTTTTGAAGTAGATAATCCTTATAAGGCATTAGTGTTGGAGTCTATAGCCGAGATGGACGACCAATTGACAGAGAAATATCTAAGCGATGAGCCTTTTACTCCTGACGATATAGCGCGGGGACTCAAAGTTGGTGTAAATAGCAGAAAACTTATTCCTCTATATTGTGGTGATGCTTATAATAATATAGGGGTAAAAGAGCTACTCACCTGTTTACCTTTTTTACCATCTTCACTTGAAAATAAGTTATCAGCTTCTCCAAATTTATCCTGTCTTGCTTTTAAGACAACTGTAGACCCAAAAATAGGTGAACTCACCAACATCCGAGTCTTTTCCGGCACTCTATCCCCTGGGACATATGTATTTAATTCAACAAAAAATATTGAAGAAAAAGTAAATCAGGTATATGTTCTCAAAGGCAAAGACCGTATAGAAGTATCTTCACTTGTTACAGGTAGTATTGGTGCTTTAGTCAAGTTAAAATCAACCCAAACTGGTGATACATTGACAGATAAGACAAATCCTGTAACACTGCCTCCACTCAAATTTCCAGAGCCCCAAGTAAAGGTAGCTATTGTACCAAAATCCAAAAAGGATGAGGAGAAGGTATCAACTGCTCTATCCAAGCTTCATGAAGAAGACCCTACTTTTGCATTTTTTTATGATACAGAGACTAAACAGATGATTGTTTCAGGTTTAGGTGAGTTACATCTTGATATAACCTTAAAGCGGCTAAAGCAAAAATTTGGTGTAGAAGTGGGGACAGAGAGACCCAGAATCCACTACAGGGAGACAGTGACTCGTGTTTCTGAGTGTCAAGGCAAATACAAACGCCAGACCGGTGGGCATGGTCAATATGGTGACTGCTGGATAAGGTTTGAGCCACTTGAAAGGAGTAAGGGATTTGAATTTGTAGATGCCATAGTAGGTGGCAGGATACCTAAGCGCTTTATTCCTTCTGTAGAGAAAGGCCTCTTAGATGCAATTAATAAGGGTGTTCTTGCTGGCTATCCGACTACTGACTTAAGGGCAACTCTCTATGACGGCTCATATCATGAGGTTGACAGTTCTGACATTGCATTTAAGATAGCTGCCTCAATGGCATTTAGGAATGGCATCCCTAAAGCTTCACCCACTTTACTTGAGCCAATTATGCGAATAGAAGTCACTGTTCCTCAAGAATTTATGGGTGATGTCATGGGTGAGCTCTCTTCCAGGCGTGGCAAGATTGAGTCAACTGAGCCATTTGGTAAGTATCAAAAGATATGTGCTCTTGTTCCCGATGCTGAGCTTTACAAATTTTCAAGCACCCTGAGGTCACAAACTCAAGGTATGGGGTCATTTTTGCTAAAATTTTCGCACTATGAAGAGGTGCCAAAAGAAATTCAAAAGCGTATAATTGAAGAGCATAAGAAAGAGGAGAAATAAAAAAATGGATACCAATGAGGTTACAAAATACTGGATTCTTTCAGCCAATGATGACTGGAAAGTAGCTAATCATCTCTTTGATAAAAAAGATTATCATTATGCTCTTTTTTGTGCACCTTTATAAAGTTTCCTGAGAATGAAATAAAGAAAATAAAGGAGTTTGGACTATGGTTAAAGAAGATGTTGTGAGAAAAATAAAGGTTTTTATAAAGATATTAGAGAAAGAAGGAGTCAAGGTAAAAAACTTATCTTTATGGCTCCTATGCACGAGGCAACACTATGTCTCACAGTGACTTTGATATTGCTATTGTCTCAAGCAATTTTACAGGCGACCCAGTGAAAGATGTAAGAACTGCTCTGCCGGCTCTTAAAAAATCCGATTCCCGAATAGAACCAGTTTATTTTCATCCAAAAGACTTTAGGGACGAAAATCCATTGGTCTGGGAGATAAAGAAGAAAGGAATAAGGATACGATAAGATGTAATATCGGGATGCCGTCTACTTTTACAAATGTGTTTTTAATAAGGTTATAATCTGCAGCAAAAGATTTTAGAGAACTCAACTACATATGAGATTATTAGTAGTATCAAATAGGTTACCTATCACTGTAGTAGAAAAAGAAGGTAAGTTAAGAGTTAAAGGGAGTATCGGTGGTCTTGTTTCTGGCCTAAGTGCATATTTAGATTTATTAAAAGGCACCTCTTTTACTAAATCCGAGCATATATGGGTTGGTTGGCCCGGTATAGCAGTAGATGACAAATCTAAAGAGGAGTTAAGGTTAAAATTACTGAACGAATTTCATGCGTATCCTGTTTTTCTCTCAGAAAATGTGATGGAAAAGTTTTACTATGGATTCTGTAATAAAATAATCTGGCCGCTCTTTCACTATTTTCCATCCTATGCTATCTACGACGAAGATTATTGGTTACATTACAAACATGTAAATGAAACTTTTTGTGCTGCGCTTATGGAAATTATGAAAGTAGACGATGTAGTATGGATACATGACTATCATCTTATGCTTCTTCCTAAACTTTTAAGGGATAAGATACCAAGTATTCCGATAGGATTTTTTCTTCACATTCCTTTTCCATCTTTTGAAATATTTCGTCTTCTTCCAAGAAAATGGGGTAGTGAAATATTAAAAGGTCTTTTATGTGCTGATTTAATTGGATTTCATACTCACGATTATACACAGTATTTCTTGAGGTGTGTCCTTCGCATGTTAGGTTACGACCACAACATTGGTAAACTCAGTGTAGACGGTCGTCTTGTGCAAGCAGACACATTTCCAATGGGTATAGATTTTCATAGATTTTATAATGCTATGATAAACTCTGATGTAAAAAAAGAGAAAAATAAACTAGAGAAGACACTATCCGATTTTAAGTTAGTTCTCTCAATTGACCGCTTAGATTATACAAAGGGTATCGTTAACCGCTTGCAAGGTTATGAAATTTTCCTTAACAGGAATCCACATTGGCACAGAAAGGTAATTCTTATCCTAATAGTTGTCCCTTCTCGTGTAGGTGTAGAATATTATCAACAAATGAAGAATAAGATAGACGAACTTGTCGGCAGAATTAATGGTAAATTTGGCAACATTTACTGGACTCCAATCCTATATCAATATAGATTTTTACCATTCCACCAGTTAGCTGCTCTGTATAATATTAGTGATGTTGCTTTAATAACTCCATTAAGAGATGGTATGAACCTCACTGCAAAAGAATACATAGCGACCAGAACCGACAAAACCGGTGTTGTAATCCTAAGTGAAATGGCGGGTGCCTCAAAAGAACTTGGAGAGTCAATTATAATAAATCCAAACAATACAGAAGAAATAGCAGATGCATTGAAGGAAGCATTAGAAATGCCTCAATCTGATCAAATAAGGCGCAACTCCATTATGCAGACTCGTCTACAGCGTTACGATGTAGTACGTTGGGCAGATGATTTCATCCAGAAATTGTTATTTATCAAAGAGGAGCAAAAGCAATTTGATGCTAAATTATTGAGCACTCATAAACAAGCTCAATTAGTAAAAGATTTTAAAAAATCCATTCATAGGCTTATATTTTTAGATTACGATGGCACACTTGTTCCATTTGTTGGGCATCCTCAAATGGCAAAACCGAGTGCTGAGCTTTTAAATATTCTTAATCATCTTTCAAAGGATAAACGGAACGATATTGTTTTAATAAGTGGACGTGATAAAGATACGCTTCAAAGCTGGTTTGGTGCGCTTAACATAGGATTGGTAGCAGAACATGGGGTATGGATTAAGGAGAAGGGCAAAACTTGGAAAATAATAAAACCGTTAACTAACAAGTGGAAGTCTCAAATTCTACCCATACTTGAGATGTATGTAGATCGGCTTCCTGGTTCATTTGTTGAGGACAAAGAATTCTCTATTGTATGGCATTACAGGATGGCTGACCCTGAGCAGAGTTCTATACGCGCAAAAGAACTTATAGATGACATGGTAAATTTAACTGCTAATATAGATGTCCAAGTATTACAAGGAAGTAAGGTAGTAGAAGTAAGAACTGCGGGTGTAGATAAAGGCACTTCTGCTCTGCATTGGATTTCTAAAAATGCCTTTGATTTTATAATGGCAATAGGAGACGATTGCACGGATGAAGATTTGTTCAGAATTCTTCCTGAAACAGCTTACTCAATCCGAGTAGGAATGATTCCATCTTATGCTAAATTCAACTTGCATAATTATATGGAAGTTCGGAAATTTATTGAAGAAATGGTTGAATGAATTGTTGTGAGGTGGTTGGGAAAAGTTGAGAGATAAATTATAGAAGTGATACAAGAAATTAGAAAGAAAGTGGAAAAATTAAGAAAAGAGATAAATTATCATAATTACAGATACTATGTTCTAAATGACCCTGTTATCTCTGATTATGAGTATGATATGTTGGTTAAGGAACTTGAAGAACTTGAATCCCGGTATCCAGAGCTTATAACTCCTGACTCTCCGACTCAGCGTGTAGGTGGCGAGCTCACTGGTGGCTTCGCTCAGGTAGAACACAAAATTCCAATGCTTAGTCTTGAGAACACATATTCTCGTGAGGAGGTGCTTGAATTTGACCGTCGTATGTGTAAAGAGTTAGGCGTCAAGCCTGAGTATGTAGTAGAATTGAAAATAGATGGTGTAGCTGTCTCTTTAGTGTACAGGGATGGCATACTTGTCCGTGGTGCAACACGTGGTGACGGCTTTACTGGGGATGATGTCACTCATAACATAAGAACTATAAAATCTATTCCTTTAAAACTGCTAACCGATAACAAGAATTTAATGAATATTGAGGTAAGGGGTGAAGTTCTGATGCCAAAGTCAAGTTTTGAGCAATCCAATCGTGAGCGTGAATCTTCTGGTGAGCCTTTATTTGCAAACCCAAGGAATGCGGCGGCTGGCACTTTAAAGCACCTTGACCCAAAAGTAGCATCAGCCCGTAGGCTTGACATATTTATTCATACAGTTCCCACTCCTCCAAAGGGCTATGCGAGCCATTACGATATTTTAATGACTTTAAGTGAGATTGGCTTAAAAGTGAATCCAAATATAAAGCTCTGTAAATCTATAGAATCTGTGATTGATTATTGCAATTTCTGGGAGCCGCAGCGTGGTGGACTTCCTTATGAAGTTGATGGTATGGTGATAAAAGTTAACTCCTTTGAACATCAACTAAAGTTAGGGTCAACAACTAAGAATCCTCGTTACGCAATTGCTTACAAATTTCCTGCCCTCCAGGTGACAACAAAGCTTGAGAATATAATCTTACAAGTAGGTAGGACTGGCACTGTCACTCCTGTGGCAGTTCTAACACCTGTCCGTTTAGCTGGTTCCACAATTTCAAGGGCTACCCTTCATAATGCAGATGAGATTGCCCGTAAAGATATAAGAGTAGGTGATACAGTATTTATAAAAAAAGGTGGCGAAGTTATCCCTGAAGTAGTAAAGCCAGTCGTAGAGAAGCGGACTGGTAGAGAGAAGATATTTAAGATGCCTAAAACCTGTCCTGTGTGTGGTAATGAACTTGTGAGATATGAAGGCGAGGTTGCTTGGCTTTGCGAAAATTTACGCTGTTCTGCCCAAGTACAGCGTAGAATAGAGCACTTTGTTCATCGCAATGCTATGGATATAGAAGGATTAGGTGAGAAAGTGATAAAACAACTTATAGATGCTAAACTTATCAGTGATTTTACTGACCTTTATTTTCTTAAAAGGGATGCTTTATTACAACTTGAGCGTATGGCGGATAAGTCTGTAGATAATCTACTCAATGCAATTGAGGGTTCGAAGGGGCGTGAATTCTTTAGAGTCCTCTTTGCTATAGGGATAAGGTATGTTGGGATTTATGCAGCTAAGTTACTAACTGAAAAATTTCATTCAATAGACCAGTTAAAGGAGGCTACATTTGACGAAATTAACTCAATCCCTGGTATAGGGCCTGTAATTGCACAGTCAATAGTAGACTTTTTTAAAGATTCTAATAATTTAAAAGTCATAGAAAGATTAAGAAAAGCAGGGGTGTGTTTAGAATCAAAGGTAAAAAAAGGCGCCCCTAAGCCTTTGGCTGGTAAGATATTTGTCTTAACTGGCACACTTTCAAGTTTTACAAGAGAAGAGGCAACTGAGCTTATAGAGTCATTGGGTGGTAGGGTAAGTTCATCTGTCTCTAAGAATACTGACTATGTAGTAGCTGGCGACTCCCCTGGCTCCAAATATACTAAAGCCAAAGAGTTAGGTGTCAAGATTATTGATGAGGAAAAGTTTAAGGCGCTCGTGCAGCGATAGCCTCTTTTCCCTTGTAATTACCACAATTATAACATCGAGTGTGGGGCAGTATTAAAGTTTTACAGTTAGGGCATGGAATTAGTTGAGGCGGCACAAACTTCCAGTGAGTCCTGCCTTTTCTACTTCTTGACCTTGATACTCTACGTCTCGGTGAACCCATAGGTTAAGTGCTAAATGCTAAATTATGAATGCTAAATTGTAATCCATAATTCAGACTTTAGAATTCGTAATGTTATCTATCGGACAAGCTCCTAACACCAAATTTCGTTTCACTAAAGTCTATTTTTTAATTCCTTTATAAGCTCTCTTGCGTTCCGGCCCTCTGCCTCTATAAGTTCACGGGTATTCTGGCTCTCTGTTTTTATGAGATTACCAATCTCCCTAATAGCTTCCTTAATAGTCCCTATTATCTCCTTTTTGCTCTCAATTATAGCCCTTCCATTCTGTCTAAGCAATCTTGATAAGACTATTGAGAGATAAGCACTTATAAAGGCAAAATATAAACCGAGTAAAATCTGAAATGTATTCATTTTTTCTCCTTTTTAGTATGATGCCTTGTTTGAGAATTCTTTCTAAACTTTTTAATGTAATAGTTAAATTTTTCTAAAATCAAATATAATTGAAATTTTCAAAAAGTCAATTTTTTTATTATAAGAATTATAAACCAATACTGCGACTCTGGAAGAACAAAAATCTTCAAATCCTCTATGAAACTCTAAATAATGACAGGAAATGAGCTTCTCTCCATTATTATGCTTTAAATTATGAATGCTAAATTATTGATTGATAATTCAGCACTCAGAACTTGCAATTTTTAATGTTATATTGTCTATAAGTCTTGCTTTACCAAACCACACTGCAACAGCAATTAGGCATTCACCGTCCAATGTTTCCAAGGGCTTAAGGTTATCCTTTTTAACTATGTCTATGTAATCAATCTTAGCAGTGAGCTTAGTAGATATCATGGCTTCTATCTCTTTTTTTATCTTCTTAGCCTCTCTTTGCCCATTGGTTATTAACTCTTTAGCTCTCATTAGGGCTTGATAAACCACACTTGCATCCTTTCTCTCTTTTGGTGTCAAATACACATTCCTTGAACTCATAGCAAGCCCGTCTGGTTCCCTAACCGTTGGTCCTGTTAAGATTTTAACTCCAAGATTAAGGTCTTCAACCATTTTCTTAATTATGATAACCTGTTGTGCATCTTTTTCACCAAATACTGCAACATCCGGGTTCACAATATTAAATAACTTACATACAACCGTACATACTCCTTTGAAGTGGGTGGGTCTTGTCTTTCCACAAAGTACACTTGATAATCCTGGCACTTCTATATAAGTATCATATCCATCATGATACATCTCTTTAAGTTCTGGTGCGAATAAAATATCTACTCCCCTCTTCTCAAGTAGTTCAGCATCTCTTTTTATGTCCCTTGGATATGCTTTAAAATCTTCTTTTGGTCCAAACTGTAACGGGTTAACAAATATACTTGTAACAATGTGGTCTGTTTTAATTTTAGCTATGTCAACAAGTGACAGTGGCCCTTCATGTAAAGCTCCCATTGTAGGTACAAAACCTATCTTTTTACCCTTATTTCTGACTTCTAAAGAAATAGCTTTCATTTCTTTTATTTTTTTAATAATTTTCATTTTAATAAATATACTCCCAAAATTTCACTTTGTCAACCAAAAGGAACCATCAAAAAGTGGGAGTATACGGTCTCTCTACATTGTAACCATCCTTATCAAGAAAAATTGGACTTGCAAAGTTACTAAACAATTCAAAATCTTTTATATTTAAGCAAGGCTAAAGCCTTACTCTACAATCTTTAGCGTGAGCTGAACTCCCATACTACACTTCTTCACACTTAAGTCCTTGTTTATGATATTTGCGAGCACACTTGTAACAACTAGTACCTCCATTTTTGAACTCAATCTTTTCACCGCATTCACACATCCATCCTATAAGACGTGCAGGAACACCCGCAACTATTGCGTAATCAGGCACATCTTTAGTCACAACAGCTCCTGCTCCTATAAATGCCCATTTCCCTATGTTAATACCACAAATAATTGTAGCATTAGCTCCAATTGATACTCCTTTACATACGTGTGTAGGAATCCATTTTCCACCCTTCGGATACGGAGCTCTGGGGTTGAGGTCATTTGTAAAAACTGCAGATGGTCCAACAAATACATAATCTTCGAGTGTCACAAATGTATACACAGATACATTATTTTCAAGTTTTACTCCATTTCCTAAGACTGCACCTCTGGCTATGAAGCAATTTTGTCCAATAACACAATTCTTACCTATCTTAGCCCCCCCCATTATGTGTGAGAAGTGCCATATCTTTGTCCCCTCCCCTATCTCTGCTCCTTCATCTACAATAGCAGTGGGATGAACGAAATATTTATTCATATCAACCTCCCCATAAGTAAAATCAAAAAATCGTCTGATGACCTCACATGGTATCCATCCTCTATAAAATTGTCAATAAAATTATCTGAAATAATTGTAGGTAAATTGAAAACTTGAGCGGAGACACTACTTCCAGTTTCCTCTCCGATAGGAGTCCAATGGCTCCATCGGAGTCTTCGGACAAGTATTTCTATTGGAGTTTTTCGCCTCCTGTATCTATTTTTTAATAGCTCGCAAAGATTGCGGCGTTAGTCCCATCTTTGGTCTCCCCATAAGTATGCCACTCGCCCCGGTTCTCACATCTCTTGCAGTAAATTCATATCGGGGAAGGCGTAATCTTTTCATTTGGGGCCAATATTTCTCTATATCTCAGAGATCTTTTGTATCTATCTCTATAATTTGAAAAAGATAATTTTAAGGCAGTCCTCGATACCATTTTTAGTATTTTGGGGTCACTTGGGTTTCATACTCGCATAATTTTAACCTCAAATTTCCATCTAAAGCCTCTAAACCTCATAAGAGCTTAAAAAGTCTATACCTCTCCTCTAAATTCAGAAAACTCTATCCCCTTAAAATTAGCTTATGTACAAAATTTAAGCATCTTCAATCTGTTTTCGGCTTCCCAATATTCCCATTGCCATGGATAATCAGTCGACAACCTCAATATCCATCCTCTGCTCCTTTTGACAAGTCTACCTGCAATAAAAAGAAACCTTTGCCTTACCCATTTTGCCATTTTCTTCACTTTCATTAGATTGTACGCCAGCATAACCAAGAAGAAATGAGCAGTATTTGCTCCCCAACAATGTGAAGATGTGACATCTAGCCCATAACCTATTATCCCTTCTTTTATCAAATTTTCTACATTGGCTCTACCATTGTAAAATCTCCATACTTTTTCAGATATCATATCTTCTATGTTAGTTGCTATTACTTGATAATTGTATCGCTTGTATTCAAATAGCAAAATTACCTCCTTCTCCTCACCCATTCTTGTAATCGCACAGCGATAGCATACTTTATCCCTTTCTTATCCATATATCTAAAAAATTCGTGATTGTAAAAACTTGAATCACTCCTGACAAAGATGTGTCTTGTTGTTACTGGAAGTCTCTTTAGACACTCTCGCAAGAACTCCTTTGCACCTTTTCCACTATACACATCACCAGAACGGAACTTACCCTATAGAAAATCTCTTGTTTCCTCTATGAAGCAAAGGATTTGGATGGTAGCTCTTTCTACCCTTTTTCTTCGGGTTAAAACCTTTACTTGCCCTTCGTTGGCTTCCATAAACCGTCCGAACATGCGAATCCAGATCTAAGGTAATTTTGTCCTTGTAGCTCTTACGAACTTCTTTCAGCAACCCTACGTTTACTTCACCTATCTTAAGAGCTTGAGGAACTGTAAATTTTCTTAAGAAGCGGCTTATTGTCGTATCGTAGGGATATTCCTTGAAGCCTAATATCTTCAAAAACACCTTATCCAGGGGGAACAGGATAGTATCTGATAGTCTTGTAAGGTCTAATACCAATGCGTAAATAATAGAAATTAACATTTTCCCAATACTATATTTGCTCTTTCGTCTTTGAATTTCTATGCTTTCATCCAGTTTTCTTTTTAACCATAGATTCACAACAAAGTCATTAAAGAGTTTCATCCCACCAAATGGAGTTATATTTTTCTCTCCGAACTCTACCTTAATTTTTTTCGTTGACTTTTTCTTCTTTTTGTAGTATATGTTCCATGATACCTCCTTTTCTGTTTTGCACTTTTTTAGTGCAAATTTTCGTAGTGCAATTATAACAGGGAGGAGGCATCTTTGCAAGAAATATATTTAGTTTATACAACTTAAGCTAATTTTGAATAAAATATTCACGCATTATTTGGGTTAAATATTACTAAAAAAATTTTGTCTAATTTCTTTATTTTTCCCTCTGGATAATGCATGTAGCTCTACGATATTGTTGAAATTACGACTTTCATAAGTGATAGAAAGATGCATATTTATCAACGTCTCGAAGAATTATTATCTAAAAATTTGCACTTTATTCGATTTCCCTTTACGCTCTGGCTCGTAACCAATTCGCATTTAGCATCTTCGTGGTGACATGACCCCCTTTTATTTCAATATCACTACCCTATTTGTAGCCACTAAGTTGCTTACCTGTTCATACTCTCCTGAGAATGGATAGAACTCAAGTCTCAAGAAATACAGGCCACTTGAAAACCCTTTAGGTGTCCATGCTAATGTATGAGTTCCACAATGGTTTGCATCGTCTACCAGTACTTCAATTAATCGACCAGCTAAATCGTAAACCTTCAGTGAAACACGACCGCTTGATGACACTTGATACCTAATACTTGTAAACTGACTGAATGGATTAGGATAGTTCTGTAATTTCAGTTTATTTAGGTGAGAGTAAACTTTTTCCTCAATTCTTGGCTCCTGCAGATAAAAGTAGCCATCTACTGACTCACATGAGTCAACTACAGCCTCTAAGTCCAATATTGAACTACCATACCCTATAACCTGCCATGTAACATAAGCCATAGTCCCATTGCCACTCACCCCTGGAACACTCCCTTCCAAAGTACAGGATACATGAATAGAGCTATCACTTATATCATACATAAAAAGAGTAATACCTCCCTGACTTAGAAATGGACCTTCATCAACACAAATAGCATGCAGCACAGCAGGGTTGAAGTTGAGCTCAAATTGCCAACAATAGAGACTACAAGCATCAGCAATACAGATTGAATCTGTAAAAGTATCACCAATGTCTGGTGGCGGTCCTATGATAGTATCCGGTTCAACTGAAACTATTACCTTTGGTAGGTCAGGTGTATATTCTTCGTTAGCTTTAAGATAACCAGCCCCATACGGGTCCCAGCCTCCAACAGCATATATCTTGTTATTCACTGTAGCAGCTGTCAAATACCACCGTTTACTTGGCATACTTCCCTTAGTAGCCCAAGTATCAGTTACTGGGTCGTATTCCTCATTAGTAGCAACGCATACACCACCACCAGTACCTCCTCCAATTGCATATATTTTTCCGTATGCTGTAGCAGCTGCAAGTCCATCTCTCCTTGTAGGCATACTTGCTTTGGTAGACCAAGTATCAGTTATCGGGTCGTATTCCTCATTAGTAGCAAGGTGCACACCACCACCAGCAGACCCCCCAACAGCGTATATCTTGTTACCTACTACAGTAACTGCCAAAGCCGACCTCGCTGTCGGCATACTTGTCTTATTAGTCCAGGTATCAGTTGATGGGTCATATTCCTCATTAGTAGCAAGTGGCTCTCTTCCCATTCCCATTCCTCCAATCGCATATATTTTACCATTTACTGCAACAACCCCTAAGTAACCGCGTCTGGTCGGCATAGGAGCTTTGGTAGTCCAAGTATCAGTTGACGGCTCATACTCCTCATTTTTAGTAATATTAACCCCTCCTCCAATAGCGTATATTTTACCGCTCACTGCATCAGCACCTAAGGCAAACCGATTAGTTGGCATACTTGCCTTGGTGGCCCAACTGTTAGTTAACGGGTCATATTCCTCATTAGTAGCAAATACCGTACCACTTGCATGTCCCCCAATAGCATATATCTTACTATCAACTACAGCGGCTGCTAAGTCCTCACGTGCTGTTGGCATACTGGCTTTGGGAGTCCAACTATCAGCAGACACAGAACTTTGTAGCATAAGCTTACTTATCAAAACGAGTATCAAGATAGATAATGACTTTCCTTTCATATTCACCTCCAAAATATTTTAACTCTCAATCATTTAAAATAACTTGCTTTTACACAATGTCAAGGATAAAATGAAAAATGGAGAAGTGAACTATAATATCCTTTTAGGCGAGCACTGTAAAATAATTTTCTAGTATATACAACATGTTCACTATGTTGGGTTATCAAATGGTATCTTTTAAAAATGTGAGAGGGAAGGTACATGGTATACAGGGGATTAGAGGATTAAAGTTTCCGCAGGATCCGTATGGATATGAAAGAAGATTTAGTAAACGAGTTACGCAAAATTGCAAATAAAAAGCTTGAGAAATCTCCAAAATTAACTTATATTCAGGAGGGTGTTTAGAAATAAGCAGTTTTTCTGGTAAAAGTTCTTTGAGGTAAAATTTTAAATCCCGATTCATCGGGATAAAAACTTCGCTCTTTGAAATTTAAATATGTGAAAGAACTACACAGCACATAAATTATGTGCCGGATTGAGTAAAAGTACGTACTCCTATCTGAACCAAACTTCCGTAATTGTCGTTCACTTTACTTAAGCCATTGAGAGCCCTATTCGTAATTTACTTTTGAAAATGAAGTCCTTGGTTCGTTTGATAATTACTGCCATTATGCTTAAAATGTATGAATTGGCGATTCTTCCTTTTTGACTCTCTACCATCTTTCCTAAGAGGGCCATAAGTAGCTGGACAGATGAATCTATCTCCTATTGTGATCAGAGAAGAACCTACCTTGGGAATACTCAGTTCCGTAAAAAGATTAATGTCTTTGCTTTTAGGTTTCTTCCAGCGATTGTTTAAGTCAATGATTGGAATTATGCCGTAGTCCTTGCAAATTTGATAGTTCTCATGTGAATCGGACGCTGCATCCATAGTTGCCAATTTTGGTGAGACAAGCCCTTTTGTCTTCTTAATCAATGGGTTAGCATAAGGGCTATCTGCGGAATTGCCGGGTGTGACTATAACATCTATAGGTAGTTGTGATTTTGTATTGACAACGAGATGGATTTTATATCCAAAGAAGAAATAATCTTCGCCTCTGTCAATGGAGTCAAATATAATCTTGAGAGGGTCACTGGATTTAATCTTTTGAATAATAGGGAGGAGTGCAAAGGAAAGTTGTTTTTTGGTTTTAAATTTCATGTTGACCTCCTTTTGTAACAAATTATATTATACAATAAATAGAGAGGAGGTCAAATGGAAACAGGAGGTGATAGCATTTTTATCGGTGCTTATACCCTGAATCAAGTTCAGGGTTGATAGATGAGCATCTATGGAATGCTAAATAGCCTCGTATTAGTGAGGAGGTGATGGCGGATATAGAAATTGGGATGATAGTCCTGGGTTAATCCACCCCGGCAGAGATAAGGTCGTAAGAAAAAGGAAGGTTATGTTGAATCCTGACCTGTTGTCAGGATAGGTTTACACAAAACTACTGACATAACCTTTTTTGTAAATGTAAGTTCACTGGGAATTAGCATTATCATGCTAATTCTACCTCTGAACCTTAACCGAGGAGGTCAAAGGCAGATTCTTGCTATCAGGCAGCCCTTAATAATGACCCTAATAATCCGACTGCCAACTTTGGTGCAGCTATGTGTAGGATTGTTAAGCTCTATAAAGACCCTGATATTAAAAAAATATTGGAGCTTTTAAAAGGTGATAGTGGAAGATATATTGGGAAAGGTAAGTTCCTTTATAGGTATCCTGTATTTTCACAAACACCCCAACTGTTGTATTCATTCATTACATTTATTACTGATAGCATTCCCACTGTGAGTGAGATTCAGCAAATTATTGAAGTAAAGGTTATTCCTGCTATTGACTACATACTGGCAAGGTTTAGTATAATTGAGAACAATCCCAGTTTCATATTTTATCTCACTCCCGGCATGGGACATGGAGTAGATGCAGAGATGCCAGATACTATTGAAATAGATGTAGGTGATGTTTATATAGGTGATGCTGCTTTAAGGACTGTAGAATCTCCACTTAGGGTTCTCACTGCCTATTATTTTGATGTAGTTTATGATAGTTTGAATGACTCTCTTTACATTCGTAAATTGATAGACACTCCTAATCCATTTGCTACATTAAAACCTGATGGTAGCACAAAAATGAGTACTGCAAGATATGACCTGCTTAACGGGGTTATTAAAGCAAAAAGGGGAATAACTTCTATTTTCAATGAGACCGATGACCAAAGTGATGACTTACTTCCTAATACAGATATGACTCAGGCAGATGTAGATTCAGCTATGGCAACTTTGGATAATATTACCAATGCTCTTAATAATCCTATTCAAATTCAAGTAGAGGATACATCAGGCATGATAGTAGAAATTACACTTGATGCAAAACAGTTCTTTATTAACCCTATCCAGGATTGGAAACAAAAGCTACCTGAGCATCACTGGGAAGGAACTGATTTTATTCCTGATTTTCCAATCACTTTTCCAGACCCCACATTTAACAATATCTTCCCAGGTATGACTAATGAGGATTGGCGTAGGATAATAGGACCTTAAATTTTATGTGCCTTTTTCTCATTTTTTTGTGTAGTTCAATTCCTGAGTTTGAGCTACACTCTATTTATAGGGACTTATTTCGGAATGAAAAGGGAGAGGAAATTTGGAATTATAGTGCTAATTTTAAACTAAAGTTTCAGTTTGGAAATCAAAATGTATTTGAAGTTACAGGTGGATATGCAAAAACAATTTTCGACTTTTTCCTTTTATCTGACGAGTTTAAAATACTTTCTTCTTGGGATATTAAAAAGTTATGTCTCCAATACAAAATGGCTTCATACCCCAATATAACAGGCTCACTTGGCACTACTAATAACACAGGACTACCCGATTATTCATTGGGTGTAGGCTTTCCTCTCCCTTTAAATTCTATTTTGGAAGTAGGACTTGCTCAGGTAATTATTCAAGGGGGAATCAATCTTGAGTCAGAGCTTTCACTCCAATATGAGTTCACCTAATCTAAATCCAAATATTATAAAGTTAGAAGGTCATTTTAAAGAAGCTAAATTTAGTTTCAATTGCGACCGCTGGGTTAATCCTTCTATTTTAGTAATATTTCAAAATAGTAACCCATATATTACTCTGTATAAGAAGTCAACAAAATTCTCCAAATCATCATTTAATTTTTCTCATATCCTATCTACTTTATCAGTAGAAATACCTATAACTAATGAAATAAAAGTCTATCCAACACTGAGTATTCGCAAATTTTTTGCTGAAGCTCACGGCTGGCTATCATTTTGGCCCTTTGCCGAAGATTTAATCTCCACTTTGGGCTCGAAGTGCTATTTTACTGGTGACTGTAACTTTTATGAATACAGCTCCTATTTTAAATTGAACTATAGAGCAATAAAAGCCAATGTAGGTTATAGTAGTATAAAAGGCCGTGGTGAAGTTACATCTTGGAAGCCTCTGTTTATGGGTATAGGTGTAGATGACTTAAGAATGGATTCATTGCCTAAATGTGTTGACTTTTTCAGTTTAGGTTTTTCTTTTTCTCATAATTTAGGAAAACTTGGTATAGGATATGAGATTGCACAAATTATTCCTATACACGTGAATGGTAACAACGCAAATGGAATCAAAGTATCTTCTAAATCTTTGGACCAAACACGAGGAAGGACCTATAGTATTTCATTAAATTATCAACTTAAATAAGCTCTTCCATTTTTAACAAAGAAATTGTTTCTCTGTCCAATCACTTTAATTACTTGACCATTTTAGTTTTATAGATTATATTTTATTCTAATATGAGATTATACGAATATGAAGGTAAGCTTTTGTTTAAGAAATATAAAATACCTATCCCTCAAAGTGCATTAATTGATGATTTATCTGAGCTTGATAAAGTAACCTATCCAGTAGTTTTAAAAGCTCAAGTCTTTATAGGGGGGCGTGGTAAAAAGGGGGTGATTAAAATAGCGAATACTCGTAAGGAAGCTGAGTCGATAATAAAAAATATGCTTGGCAAGAAAGTTGATGGCTATGAAGTCAAGAAAGTATTGGCTGAAGAGAAAGTAGATATTGAGCATGAGTTCTATACAAGTGCAGCTATTGACCGCATTCTTCACCAGCCACTCATTATAGCAGCTAAGGAGGGTGGTATAGAGATAGAAGAAATATCGCGTAAGCACCCTTCATCAATATCAAAGCATTACTTAGAAGTAGGTGAGCGTCCTGCTGATTGGGTTGGCAGGTCAGTGGCACAAAGTATGGGTCTTACTGGTGAGCTACTTGTTCAGGCAGGTAGTATTATAAATAATGTATATAATTTGTTCCTTGACTTTGACTGTAAATTAGTAGAAATCAATCCACTTGTCTTGACTAAAACTGGCACTCTTGTAGCTATTGACTCAAAATTGGATTTGGATGAGGATGCAATGTATCGGCATCCTGCTCTTAAAGAATTAGGTATAGAAGCAAGACATGAGGTCGGCGAGTTAACTTCTCGTGAGCGCCTTGCAAAAGTTGCCGGTATTCCTTATGTAGAGCTTGATGGTGACATTGGTGTATTTCCAGGGGGTGCTGGTTTTGGTATTGCTTCAATTGACTTAATTCATCACTTTGGTGGTAAGGCAGCAAATTTTATGGACTCTGGTGGTGCACCTACTCAGGAGAATCTGAGATTAATGTTAGGTCTATTAATGGATAACCCAAATGTCAAGGTAATTTTTGGTGCCCGTTTTGGTGGTATCTCAAGATGTGACGACTGGGCTAATGCAGTAGTGCAGTATGTTATTGAGAACAAGCCAAAGAAGCCTATGATTATGCGTATGGCTGGCAATATGGAGGAGGAGGGTAGGAAAATATTTGATAAAGCAAATAAGGATTACCCGGCGCTATTTAAAAATATAAAAGTATATAAATTTGATACCCCAATTGAGGAAGTAATTAAAGAAGCAGTAAAGACAGCCAAAAAGGTAGTTAGTAGTTAGCATTTTGTATTAAGTGTGGCGATAATTATTGACGAGAATACCGAGACTATAGTGCAGGGCATAACTGGCAAGAATGCTGAACTACATACCATGTTTATGCTTGAGTATGGGACAAGAGTTGTTGGAGGTGTGACTCCTGGGAAGGGTGGTTATAGTGTTCATGGTGTGCCAGTGTATGATACAGTTAAAGAGTGTCTTTTTGCACATCCTAATGCAACTGTCTCGTCAGTCTGGGTACCTGCAAGATTTGCGAAAGATGCTATACTTGAAGCAATTTATGCTGGTATTAAGACAGTGATAGTCATAACTGAACGGATTCCAATCCATGATATGCTAATAGTAAGGAAAGCTGCAAAAGAAAATAATACACTGGTTATAGGTGGCAATACACCAGGTGTGATATCGCCTGGCAAATCATTAGTAGGTATGTTACCTAAGATTGCATTCTCTCCTGGCAGAATTGGGACTGTAGCCCGTAGCGGTGCTATTACTTACTATATTGCAAATTCACTTAATCTTACAGGCTTAGGTGAGTCCACCTCAGTTGGCTTAGGGGGCGACCCAATTCTTGGGTGTAATTTTGAAGATATACTTAAGATGTTTGATGCAGATACTGAAACTACTGCTGTAGTGCTTGCAGGTGAAATAGGTGGAGTATACGAAGAAATAGCTGCCCCGTTTATAAAGAAAATGAGTAAGCCTTTAGTTGCATTTATAGCAGGTAAGGCAGCTCCTCAAGGGAAGCGGCTTGGTCATGCAGGTGCAATTATAGAGGGCGAGCTTGGGACAGCTGATAGCAAAATTAAGGCTTTAAAAGAGGCGGGGGCATTGATTGCGAATACATTATCAGAAATACCGAAATTGGTTAAAAAGGTAGTAGACATTAGCACTTCCTACATATGAGGAAATCTGAATGACGAATAAAAAATAAGGAGGTAATTATGTGGAAGACAGGTATAACAAAGGTAGAACCTAACCATATCGTGACAAGAGGTTATAGGCAGGAAGACTTGATTGGCAACATTCCGTTTTCCCATATAGTATTTCTTCTATTAAAGGGTAAATTACCAGATGAGCGTGAAGGTAAAATGATAGATGCTATCTTTGTCTCATCAATTGACCATGGGGTGACACCACCTACTACTTTATCTGCTCGAATGGTAGCGTCTGCAGGTGTCCCTTTGCCGACAGCAGTGGCCGCTGGTATACTTGCTGTTGGGGATGTCCATGGAGGTGCAATTGAGAGCTGTGCTAAGATACTACAGAAATGGTCAAATACAGGTGCACCTGAAGCTGTAGCCCCTAAGGTACTTACAGAGTTATCTGAGGTAGGGGAAAGGATGCCAGGAATTGGGCATAGAATACATACAGAGGACCCGCGTACTAAAAGGTTGTTTGAGCTTGCTGATGAGCTGAAGATTGCAGGTCCTAATGTAGCACTGATGAAGACGATAGAGGTAGAAATAAACAAGGATGCAAAGCGTAAGCTACCTATAAATGTAGATGGTGCAATAGGGGCAATAATATCGGATATGGGGTTTGACTGGCGGTTAGGTAAAGCATTCTTTTTATTGGGGAGGGTAGCTGGTTTAGTAGCACATGTCTATGAAGAGCAGACTCGTGAGAAGCCTATGCGAGAAATTTCGCCTAAAGAAGCTGAGTATGATGGACCGTGGGAGCGGAATATTTAGTTTAAGAGTCTAAAAGTATGGAGAGGACAGAGATTAAAGTAAACAAAGTGGTGAGTTGTTTTCTTGAGTCTGGAGGTAAGATATTAATTTTGCGTAGGAGTGAAAAAGTAGGCACCTATCGTGGCAAATGGGCAGGTGTAACAGGCTATATAGAGAACACACAAGATGAGCAGGCATTGAAAGAGATAGAGGAGGAGACTGGTTTGAAAGATACCGATGTTGAACTTGTAAGGAAGGGTAAGCCACTTGAAGCTATAGATAATGAGCTTAAGATTAAGTGGGTAATCTATCCTTATTTATTCCATGTAAATGAGCCAGAAAAGATACGGATTGACTGGGAGCATGTTGAGATGAAATGGATTTTACCTGAAGAGCTGGCTAAGTATAAGACTGTTCCAAGACTAAATGATGCATTGAAAAGAGTGTTACAAAAAGAATGACTAATGACGAAAAGGAAATGATGAAATATGGATTAAAGGAGATAGAAGTATTTTGTTGACTTTTGGATGGAAGGTATTATATTTTTAAAAAAGGGGCCAAGTGAATAGAAAATCAATAACTAAGATAACCAAAATTCTGAGTCTTCGTAAAGACGATTTACAAGAGAGATTCAAGATCAAAGAAATAGCGGTTTTTGGGTCTTATGTCAAAGGAAAACAAAACCAAAAGAGCGACATTGATATTTTGGTTGATTTTGAGCATGGTTATAAAACTTTTGACAATTACATGGAGCTTAAGTTCTTTCTTGAAGAAGTTCTAAATACGAAGGTGGATTTGGTACTAAAAACAGCTATCAAAGAAGAGATAAAGTCGTATATTCTTACAGAGGCTGTTTATGTCTAAAAGGAATTACAAGTTCTTTATCAAAGATATTAAGGAATGCACTGACAAGATTCTAATGTATGTTGGCAATAAATCATTTGAGAATTTCTCAAAAGATCAACTCTTAATAGATGCAATTGTTAGGAATCTTGAAATAATAGGCGAAGCAGTCAAACACGTCCCAAATAAATTAAAACAAGAGAATCCTCATATTGAATGGCATAAAATTGCAGGACTCAGGGACATACTTATCCATGAATATTTTGGCATAGATTATGAGGTTTTATGGGATATAGTTCAAAATAAAATCCCGAATTTAAATGTAGAAATTAAGAAACTGTTAGAGAAGTAAAATATCTGAAGCTGTTGAAAGATACAGGGTATGGATTGATGCTGAAATAAGAGGATAGCGTGAGTACAAAGAAGCATGGATTTTTCTTTTTTGAAAATTAATAGAGAGATGAAAATGTTTGGTTGACTTTTGGGTATAAAGATTATAATATAGAAGAGGACTTGAGATGAAGCATAAAATGAACCTGTCCCCAGTAGGAACCAAAAATTAAAATATTTGCTTTGTTGAATAAATATTTTTGGTACCTTTGATTTTCAACCTCTGACTTGGTTTTAGACAATTTTGACCTTGTCATTCTGAACAAAGTGAAGAATCTCATAAACCGGTGTCAATCAAGGTGTTGCAAGTTTTGTAAAGCGAATTATTCAACAAAGCATAATGCGTGGAAGAGAGTATTACACTGAGACCATAGATTAGTGACATACTTCAAAGGATAAAATAGCTGAGTTATCGCTGGCTATGACTATTGCGGAGAAGATTTTGGCACGTGTTTCGGGTAAAAAAGAAGTAAAAGTAGGTGAGATTGTGAATGCAAAAGTTGATGTTTGTATGTCGCATGAGAATGCGGTGCTTGTATGTAAGCATTTTAAAGAGATTGGAGTCAAAAAAGTTTGGGACCCTGAGCGTATTGTTATAGTCTTTGACCATCGTGTACCGGCTGATTCAGTTAATACTGCTATTGGACATAAAAAAGTGCGTGAGTTTGTTAAGGAGCAGGGGATATCCCATTTTTATGATATGCGTGCCGGGATATGTCATCAGATATTGCCTGAGAAGGGACATGTAAGACCTGGTGAGCTTATTGTGGGCACTGATTCACATACTACGACTCATGGTGCATTTGGTGCATTTGCGGCTGGGATAGGAGCAACTGAGATGGCATGTGTATGGGCGACGGGTGAGTTATGGCTTAGAGTACCTCCAACAATTAAGATTAAAGTTAGTGGAGAGTTTAAGCCATGGGTGAGTGCTAAGGATTTGATACTTTATATTATTGGTAAATTAGGTGCAGATGGTGCTGATTACAGGGCGATTGAGTTTTATGGTGATACAATTAATAATATGAGTATAGCAAGCCGTATGGTTTTATCTAATTTGTCAATGGAGGCAGGTGCTAAGGCAGCAATTGTGCCAGCGGATGATAAGACTATAGAGTATGTAAAAAATAGGAGTAGTAAGCAATTTACACCTATATATGCAGATAAGGATACAATGTATGAGCGAGAGTTAACTTTTGATGTCTCTAATCTTGAGCCACAGCTTGCGTGTCCGCATCAGGTAGATAATGTGCATCCGGTGTCAGAATTTGAAGGTCTTGAGATTCATCAAGCTCTTATAGGGTCGTGTACAAATGGTAGGCTTGAAGACCTTGAGGTAGCGGCTAAAATTATAAATGGGAAAAAGATACCTCTCTCTGTCAGGCTTATTGTTATACCGGCATCGTGGGAGGTATATTTAGAGGCAATGAGGGCTGGGTTACTTGCAACATTTATAAAAGCGGGTGGTGTGGTGTTAAACCCGGGCTGCGGTCCGTGTTTAGGTGCACATCAGGGCTTGTTAGCACCAGGTGAGAGGTGTATATCAACTACAAATCGTAACTTCCAAGGCAGGATGGGGTCACCTGATGCTGAAGTGTATCTGGCGTCACCGGCAACAGTAGCAGCATCGGCAGTGAAAGGAAAAATAACTAATCCAAGATCGTTAATCGTTAAACGGAAATCGGGAAACGGAAATTGGGATGGAAAAATATATTTCAAAAGAGGTATACAACGACTATAGAAAAGATGGGTTAAGGGCTGTTCAAATTATCAATGGCTATATAAGGTATCTACAGAAATGTAAGACGATTAACCATGATTAAAGGACGGGTGTGGAAGTTTGGTGATGATGTGAATACTGATGTTATATATCCAGGTAAGTATTTGCCAATTACTGACCCAAATGAGATGAAACTGCATGCATTTGAGAGTGTATATCCTGATTTTGTAAAAAAGTTTAATAAAGGTGATATAATAGTGGCTGGGAAATACTTTGGTTGCGGCTCATCGCGGGAACAGGCAGTGAGCTGTCTTAAGGCGGTGGGTGTATCGTGTATAATTGCAGAGTCATTTGCTCGTATTTATTATCGGAATGCGATAAATGATGGGTTACCTATATTAACTGCAGAGAGTGTATCAAAGAAGGTAAGAGAGGGTGACGAACTTGAGGTAGAACTTGAAAGTGGTGTAGTAAAGAACCTGACAACTAAAGAGACAATCAAAGCTAATATTTTACCCCCATTTATACTTGAGATTCTATCTTCTGGTGGTCTTATTCCTCATATAAAGTTAAAGCTCAAAAGTCAAAAGTTAAATCTTAAATAATGTCGGTTTTGCAAGCTACAGATGGTGAGTAACCAGTTTTGGGGTTGTGGAAGAATAGATATATAATAAAGTTTGTTGAATCATTGAGGTAAACTGAGGACGGTGGGTTATTGAGGTAAACTGAGGCTTGTCCATCTCGTCTTTTGGCGACTGGGTTTATTGCGTCTCCCCATAATTTGAGTGTCCGCCACGGCTTAAGGTCGGGATACCATTCTTTAGATTCTTTAATTTTCCAATATATAGTTACTATAAATGCGTTATCATCTGGTTTACCGTTCTGTCTAATAATAGGGTCCCAGTGTACCTCAATTTTACCGCTATGTTTGGTGTAAGTGGCTTTGAGTATTTGAGATGTTTCCAGTATTCCACAGCTAATTTGTATTGTTTTGATATCTGGCATATTATTAGGACCGTAGAATTTGTCTTTGTAAGGTATAGATTGGTATAGAGTAGATGCATTAAATTTCACAAACAAGTGGAAAACCAGAAAAGTAGTGCACCCTTTTAGCTTCTTGGTTCCATATAGGAGTTATAATACTATCTCTATATATCCGAGCTATGCAACTTAATGTACTTGTGACTGTGTGTGTCAAATTTATATGAGGTATGAATAGGTCTTGTTTGTCCATCTTTCCCTGTAAGACTTTGAATATAGCTTCGTCTGTTCCCCTTGATTCTGGCTTTTTGTATGCTCTTACAGTCTTTATCCTATTTATTGCTACACTTCCAATTACTTCACCTAATTTTCCGTGGATTTCACCCCATGGTGAGTTTATATACTTAGCCATTGTACCTCCCTGGTGGTAGCCATCTTTTTTTATTGTCCCATTTTAACTCAATAACGGAACCTGGAATTAGCGATTTTGAAACTGAATACGTATTCCCTTCTTTGAAGTATGCAAATACAATTGGTGACTTGATTTCTGGTATCTGTAAGTATATATAGTTCCACACTCCTATTTTTTTAACAATTGGTAATGTTACGGTTGACTCTGGGTCGGCGCTCACTAACCAATGGTATAGATTAAATGTAGTCATTTCTAACACCGCTATTCCAATTTGGTACGAATGTGTATTTTTAATGGCTATCATAATCTTTTTACTATCAGCGTAGAATCTCGCATGGATTTTAGGTGGGTCCAGTATGCCCTGAGAGAGAAGCAGTTGCTTCCATCTTCTCCTACTATCATTCCTTTTGTAATTGCAAATCCTTATGAGATTTACTGACATAAACAAATGCAGAGCACAACAATTTCTAATTTTAGCACTCTCTTGCCATACTGGGTATATTAGGTCTTTTAGGTGTTTACCTGCAAGCTTGCCAAGAATACGAAATACTATTTGCCTGGCTCTTAGCTTTTTTGGAACTGCATATATAGTATATTTCATGAGATTCCTTATTATAGTTTTACCATTCCTTTTTTGTAATATTATACCTTTAGCATCTTTGGCCATATTGAAACCAAACATCTTCTTAGCCTGTTCTGGTGTAAGTGACAGCTTGCCGTGAATTTCACCCCAAGGGGTAGGTTTAGTGAGAATCATAAAGAGTCTAAAAGTTCAAAAGTTAAATCCATATTATAATATATACTCTGACCTTTTCTTTTTCATTCTAAATTTTTCTTAATTTTTTACATCAAGCCACAAGCTGATTTAGGAGCTCCCAATTTTTTGTTAATTTCTAATCTTCATAGAATCCTGATAATACACAGGCTACGATGTGTAAAATTATTATGTATTTTATCAATTTTCTAAAAACTTTTTTATTGTAAACTAATACCTTAAAGTAAAGGTGCTGAAAAACCCATTGTTTGTCATTGCAAACGAGAGCGAAGCAATCTCATTCTCTTACAACCCATATCCGTCATATTAAATTCAGAAAAGAGTAAACAAAATGAAATAAATGTAGTATAAATAAGGGGAAAAAAGAATTTTAAGTGCAGAGGAGTATTGTCTAAAAAGGCTTACATGCCCCGCTCTGACAAGGTTTTTAGCAAACGAAGTTAAAAATGTTCTGAAAAGATGGCTAAAGATGAAGTTTTCTATGAAATTTGGAGATTTTTCTTGACATTTATTCTTTTTTATGAAAAACTGACGTTAGAAATGGTGAAAAAGGCGTACGAAAGTTTTAAAGTGCGACCAAGCAAATGCTCTTGCTGAAATAAGAGAGGTGATGCCTATGCAATAGCTACACACATAATTTACGTGCGAGGGAGGAGGGAAGAGAAAAACGACTCAATTCTTATTCCTTCCTATCTGGGGGCCAGGCTCTATGAAAAATAGCTCAAGTTTAACCTAGAGTGTTGTGAAGTCACAAAGGGGGTAAAGATGTTTGGAATATGTATCTTTTTGACTCTCGTGATAAATATTATAGAAGCAAGAGCGGATAACAGCAACTATTTATTTACTGAGGATATATCGTGGATCAGAGATGAAGATAAATCTGAACTTATGGTTGAACAGAAGGATGGAATTATTATTTCTGCAAAATTATCGTTAGGTGGAAGACGAGCAACAACTTTTGTTACACGAAGTGAGTCTGATTTGTCTGGTCCTTTATTTGGTAGTGATAAACTGGTTGCTACTGTCTGGATGCCAGATTCACTCGGTGGAGTCCTGCCCAGGGCAGTATGCTACAATTCCACTAATAATAAATTTTACTTATTTGGCGGCAGAAGAATAGCGGTAATTGATGGAGCAACCAACTCAAGATTGAAGTCAATTACTGTCGATGAAGTAGCGGATGTCGCTTCTTCTTTTGGTATTACAGTATTCCCATCAGAGCGTCGGCGACTTGCCTATAATCCAATAAACAATAAAATATACTGTGCTACTGATGGTGGAAACTTGGTAGTCATTGATTGCTCTACCGACAGTGTAATAGCCACATTCCACGTGGGACAAGAGATGATGGGTTACTTTGTTGTATATAACCAGAATACTAATAGAGTATATTATATGAAAGGAGGACCTGGCATCATTAAAGTTATTGATGGGGCAGGTGATACTATAATTGGAGAGGCTGAGATTCATGGCATACTTAACGATATAATTTGTAATCCTGCTGGAAACAAGATATATGTCAGTAGACAAGTGACGAGGGCTGTTGTGATACTTGATGCCTCAACTTTTGAGATTATCGCTGAACTCCCTATAGAAGGTTGTCCAAATATTATTGAATATAATCCAAACTCTAATAAGGTTTACTGTGCTACCATTAGCTTCACAGGTACAACTGATACTATAATAGTGATTGATGGAATAGGAGATAGTGTGATTACCTTCGTAGATGTTCCATCTATGCCATTTCAGCTTCTTTGTAATCCAACTGATAACAAGATATATTGTAACGGTTACATTATTGACGGTGAACTGGATACAGTAATCGCAACCTATTCGCTACCAGGAGCATATGCCATTGCCTATAATTCTATAGATGACTATATTTTTTGTGGAGGAAGAGATACAGTTATTGTCATTGATGGGGTAAGCAATGAGATAATAAGAGGTGGGAAGCCTGGGGGGTTCAGTGTTCAGTTTGCTTACAATATAGTTGAGAATACAATTTGCTGTGCCAACCAAGTGGAAGGCAATGCTGGTATCATTGATAGGGAAGCTAATTTAATTGCTATGCCTTATATTGGGATGGATGGATCTAATGGCGGCTGTTATAATAGTAGAGAGAATAAAGTCTACTTTAAATCGATTGGTTTTTCTCATTATAATATTATCTCCGTTATAGATGGTGAAACCAATATAGTAAGAAGTACAATCCCTATCGAAGCTCTATTGCTATCTAATATTGGATACAATCTGTTGAATAACAAACTATATGTAGCAAGCGAAGGTATAGTAAAAGTTATTGATGGGGTAAGTGACACAGTAGTTGCCAATATTCCTGTAGGCAGATATCCGGGCTCTGTTTTCGCACATGATTCAACTAACAAAGTCTACTGTGGCAACTGCGGTAGTGATGATATAAGTATAATTGATGGTGCGACCAATGAAGTAATCACTACTTTAGGGGTAGGTGGCGCTCCTTATGCATTTACATATAATACTATAAATAAAAAAGTATATGCATGTCTCATTGATGTCGGTTCAGTTGCTGTCATTGACGGTGTAACTGATGCACTTATCACAAAGATTACAGTAGGAAGCTACACACGGTCACTTGTTTATAATTCAGTTAGTAACAAAGTGTATTCTATTAACTCTGGAACCAATGATGTAACAGTCATTGATGGTGCAACTGATGAAGTAATTAAGAAAATAAATGTGGCTAACAAACCTCATCAGGTAGTATATAGTCCGATTAATAATAAGGTGTATGTGTTAAGTTTTGATGGAGTAGTTACTGTAATTGATGGTGAAACTGACGAAGTAATTAAACAATTGGAGACACAAGCTAATTCTTTGATATATAATCCTGATAACAATCGGGTTTATCTCCATATCCTATTAGCCTCTATCTCTGACCATCGGATGCTAATGAAAGTAATAGATTGCAACACTGATGCAATTTGTTCAATTGTTTCGCTTGAACAGAGTCAGCCCCTATACGGGTGGACGCTCCATTTCCGTACTGGTGAAGTCTTGGTCTACAACTCTGCAAATAATAAAGTCTATTGTGGCAATTATGGAATGAGCAATGTAAGTGTAATTCAGTGTGCTGAGGCTGGTGTTGATGAATTCACTCGTCCTCAAATGACTAAGCCGACAGTAGAAATCTACCCCAATCCATTTACTCGGTCTACAGTTATTAGTTATGAGCTTCATGCTGTCGGTGAAGTTTTGTTGCAAGTTTATGATATTTCGGGTAGATTACTGAAGACATTGATTCATGGAACTAAAGGAAATGGTATCCATTCAATTAATTGGACTGTTAATGGAATACCCGATGGTATATATTTCTTGAGGTTAGAGAGTCAGGGAGAGGGTATAACTAAAAAGGTAGTTGTGATAAGATAAAGTCACAGCTTAAACAAATAGAATTGGGTAACTATTTAGACATGGTATATTGGGCTCCGCAGTAAACGAGAAAGGTGTCGGTTCTAAAATCATGATGTTACACATCTAAAGTTTGGCTTTGGTTTTCACTAACCTTATAATATCGGATAGGTTTTTTGCACTCTTTTTACCAGCTATTGTAGGCTCAAAATATATACTTATGAAATAACAGACACTAAAATAGAAAGCAAAACAGGAAGTAAAAAATAGCGGAACTGATGCCTCTCTGAACTTCCAATAATTACCTTTAAAGCATACTTTAATAAAAAATTTGAAAAATGTAATAGGAAAGGTCTATATAGGGTAAGCAACTTCGGTCTGAATCAGACCGAAGTGAAAGCTAAGGAGAATATATGAGTACAAATAAATGGATTGCTTCGGCGCTTCGCTCCTATCAATGACGGAAAGGGTAACTTTTTCAGCACACTTAAAGTAAAAACTTGACAATAAAAGGATTAAGGATATAATCAAAACAAATGAGAAATGAGGAAAGAAAGATAGTTCTGTTAGCAAAGTTAATTTGTGGTGTTATTTTAGCACCTGATTGTGAGCTTATTGGAGTGAAAAAAGCACTTGTAGATAAGTTTGGGTTAATAGATTTAGAGAGCGAAGTCATCCCATTTGATTTAACAAGGTATTATGAAAAAGAGTTAGGTGCAGGTCTAAAGCGTCAATGGTTGAGTTTTAAAGAGTTTATACATGAAGAAAATTTGAAATCAATAAAACATACTACAATAGAGATTGAGAGGCAATTTTCTAGGTCTGACGGGACACGGCGAGTTAATTTGGACCCCGGCTATGTTAATCTATCCAGCCTTGTTTTAGCGACAACAAAGAATTACTCTCATCGTGTATATTTAGGTGATGGAATCCATGCAGAGGTCACTCTGATATATAAAGACCATCACTTTGTTCATTTAGACTGGACATATCCTGATTATCGTAATAATACAGAATTCTTTAATAGGGTTCGGAATAAATTCAAAATGACAGTAAGGGGGCTAAATACCTAAATGACGAATAAGAAATAAGGAAATGATGAATTATGATTACACAGTTAAATTGATATGATGTTTTTATTACTATTTCTATTAGGTACTGATTTTATGGTGGTAGATGATGTAAAGCCTGGTATGACTGGATATGGGTTAACAGTGTTTCAGGGTACAAAAATAGACACTTTTCAAGTTAAAATAATAGCTGTTATGAAAAAAGAAGTTATTAAAGGTGATGTAATATTAGCTGAAATCTCAGGTGGTATAATTGATACTGCTGGTATTATATCAGGTATGAGTGGCAGTCCAGTGTATATTGATGGAAAACTTGTTGGTGCATTAGCTTATAGTTATGGTGCATTTGCAAAGAAGCCATTAGCTGGTATAACTCCTATTGATGAGATGCTAAATCCTCCATCTATAGGCTGGATGGCTCCAAAAGGGCGTTTTTGTCAAATGCAAGTCCCTTTTTATTGTTATGGATTAGATGATGAAATACTTCATGAATTAAGCGAATCAATTCCTTGTTTTAATATATTTAGAGTACAAGATTTAGGTAGCGGTCTTTTAAATGATAGCATTCTACCATCTCCTGGTTCTTCTTTAGGTATTCCATTAGTTGTAGGTGATATAAACTGGTTTGCAGTAGGGACATGTACATATAAGGATGGTGATAAGATATTAGGCTTTGGTCATCCAATGGCATCATTAGGTGAGACCGAGTTACCTATGACAGCAGGCTACATCTATTCTATTGTGCCATCCAGTTACAATTCTTACAAACTTGGGGCTTCGACAAAGATAATTGGGACTATAAAAAATGATAATCAGAGGGGGATTGTAGGTGTTATAGGTAAGATTCCGGATATGGTAGAGTTTAGCCTCTTTATAAATGGTAAAAGATTTCATTATCACATCGTAAAAGAGAGGACATTTATTCCACACCTTTTACATGGTTTAGTTCTATACTCTATTTATACTGGGTTTAAAGGTAGTGGTGATATGACAATCTCTGCTAATTTGGAAGTAAATGGAACACATTCTTTTCATTTTGAAAACCTATATACAGGAACAGCTCAAGCTATATCAAAATCAATTTTTGAAATATTTGAATTTATCCAAAATAATCCATTTCATAAAATAGATGTAGCTAATATTTCTCTAAATTTGACTACTTCTGAGCGCATTAAACTTGCAAAAATTGACAAGTTTTGGTCCGATAAGACGCAGGTGAAAACTGGTGATACTCTAAATTTACTCTTATCATTATCAACTTATCAGGAAGGTCTGCACACTGAGCGTATCTCAATTCCAATTCCGAGATGGGCGCAGCCTGGTGAACTCATTGTAAAGGTAGAGAGTGGTTCATCTGTTTGTTCTAATGAGAGAGCTAATCTCACAACTCTTGATGGCCTTATAGTGTGGCTCTCACGGGCTCCTAAAAATAATGAACTTGTGTTAAGGCTGAGCCAAAAAGGTAAAAGTAGCTGGATAATGGGTAGAAAATTTACATCCCTTCCCCCTTCTATGGCTCCTATAGGTAAAGATAAAGAAAGTATGAGTGAAGTCTTTGAGAAAAGAATTGCTACTCAGTGGGTGATAGTGGGAGAGGGGTTGATAAAATTAAATGTAAAATAGAGAAATGACTAATAACGAATGACGAAAAAAGAACGATGCGAAAAAGAGGTAAAGTGAAAACTACAGAAAGTTATCAGTCTAAAAGTCTAAAAGTTATCAGTTTATTTTTGTTTTTATTACCTGCGTTTGTTTTTGGGGTGAGTACATTGAACTGGGAAGTGACAGACTTTGAGGCTTGTAAGCTTAAGAATGTGATGCTTGATAAAGATGGGTTTGCTCGCATTTCATCTGAAGTCAAATGTGTATGGGATAATCCTGAGGTCTATATATGGTCTTTGCTTGAAATTGGTAATACTGTGTATGTAGGGACAGGTGCGAGTGGTAAGATATATAAAATTGAGAGAGGTAAGGATACACTTTTGTTTGATACAAAAGCAACAGGTGTATTTTCACTTAATACACATAAGGGTAAGATTTATGCTGGCACTGCTCCTAATGGAGTAATTTATGTGATAGATAAGACTGGGGTTGGTAAAGTTTTATATGAGACTGGTGAAAAATATGTATGGGACATTGTATTTGATGAGTCTGATAATCTTTATGCAGCTACCGGGACTACTGGCAAGATACTTAGGATTACAAAAGCTGGTATTTTAGACACTTTTTATGTAACAGGTGATATGAATGTGACTTCCCTTGTATACTTCAAGCCGTATCTTTATGCTGGTACAGGGGAGCGTGGTCTTTTATTTAAGATTGATAAGCAAGGTAAAGGCATGTGTATATATGATGCAGATGAATCAGAAATCACATCTATTATTTTAAAGGATAGTTTATTGTTTATATCTGTGACCGAAGATACTTTAGGCTCTGTTTATAAGATTTATCCTGATAATAGAATAGACAGGCTATGGCATACTAATTCAGCAATTCGGGGTCTGCAAGAAGTAGCTAATAAATTCTTTGTAGCGGCTGGCAATCGTGTATATAGAGTGGATACTGCTGGTAATGTGGAGCTCCTATTTGAATTGCCGACAGATATTTCATGTATGTTAAATAACTGGGTTGGTACATCTGAAGTTGGTAAGCTATATAAAATTGATGAAGGTATGTCAAAATCTGGTACAATAGAGTCAGCTTCGTATGATACAAAAGGGGTTTCGGAGTGGGGGAGGCTCGAATTTAAATCTGTTGGCAATATTGAATTTAGGACACGTTCTGGGAATTTAAGTGAGCCAGATAAAACATGGGAAGAGTGGAAGCCTATTAGTAGGGATGGTAAAGTTATGAGCTCCAATGCCAGATTTATTCAATGGGAGGCTGTGTTAAAAGGGCCTGAATCTATGATTAAGGCTGTCAAGTTATCATATTTGCCTCAAAATGAGAAGCCTAAAATTATTAATATTAATATTTTAAAGCCGAAGCCAAAAGAGGATGTTCCTGAGGGTGCGAGGCTTATCTCCTGGTCTGCTACTGACCCAAATGGCGACAGTTTGTGTTTTAACATATACTTTAAATTGACTGACGAAAAGAAATGGCTTTTGTTAAAAGAATCGGTGTTAGACACTTTTTATTATATAGACCCGAAAACATTTATTGATGGTGAATATGAGTTCAAAGTAGAAGCCTCTGATTCACTAAGCAATCCAAAAGCATACGCTATGAAGAGTGATAAGGTGTCAAGTGTGTATTTAATAGATAACACACCACCTGATATTAAAATAGGAAGTGTAGAGCACAGTATGCTTTCATTTAAAGTTACTGATAATCTAAGTTATATAGAATTTTGTGATTATGCCTGTGATGGTGGTAAATGGGAACAGGTCTTTCCTGTAGATAAAATATTTGACTCAAGAGCTGAAGAGTTTATAATTTCAGTAAAAGATGCTCATAAAGTAGTTATAAGGACGGGTGATGTGTGCGGTAATGTAAGTCTAAAAAGTAAAGTAATAAAATGATGAATGACGAATGTCGAATTCTTGAAGTCTATCCTAATACATTCAGCAAAAAGACAGAAATCAGAATACAGAATATAGATTACAGATTAACGATTTATGACTTAACTGGCAGATTAATTCGCACATTTCCACTACTCAATTCTTGCAACTCCTTTCTCAATTCTGTCACTTGGGATGGTAAAGATGCGGGCAGTATTATTATTCGGTTAATTCGTTATCATTAGAGTAATTCGTTTAAGATAAACAATGAGTTATTGGGTAGAAATACTGAAATGGGTAGTTTATGGGATTATGGGGTTATTGGGCCTGCTTGCTATATTCCTGATCCTGAAGACCATATTTCGTATCCTGCTGAAACTAAGACCTCAGCGGCGTGCTGAGTTAGGTCGTATCTGTCTTATATTAGTAGCTGTTCTTATTGGGTTGAGTCTTGTCGCTTTTAATAAGAGAGATTATTACAATTACGAAAACTTAACTCTTTCATCTTTAATATCTCTAAAGCTCTCGGAGCTCGTAGTTCCGAATGTACTTAACAAATGTGGGATTGTAGGTGCTATAGTAAGTTTATGGCTTTATAAGGTATTGGGTATATCAGGTTATTTTATACCTATCATTCTATTACTTTGGGGCATTTTACCGAGTAGATATTATGGTAAGCTCTCTTTACAGAGTGTATTTTTGATTGGTATAGCTGTTTTTATATGTTTTTTGTTATCAAGTCTGCCCCAAATAGGAATAAGAGGTATCACCTCGAGCGGTGGTATTGTGGGGGACAAGTTATCAATTTTACTAACCCGTTACTTTGGGATTGGCAAATGGCTGATTGCATTAGCGTTTGTATTTGGTTTACTTTTGACATTTGATAGGTTTAGGAAGTTTATGTTTAGGAAGCCAAAAATGAGAACTCGTGTTAAATTAGAGAAGCCTGTTGCAGTTTCATTAGAAGAAAAAATATCCCCTGTTGTAAAAAAAGTAATAGTAACAAAGCCATTTGAGCCTCGTCGTCCAGTTTTGGATGTTTCAATGTTTAATGAGCTATATCTTTCAAAATTACATGAGCCTGAACCTCCATCTGAGTCTGAGAGTGAAAAAGAGCTACAAAATAAAGCAAAAGTTATTGAACAGAAATTTCAAGAGTTTGAAGTTTTTGGTAAGGTAACTAAGATAGCACCCGGTCCTGTTATTACCCGGTATGAGTATGAGCCAGCTCCCGGAATAAAGGTTTCTAAAATTGAATCACTTGCCGACGACATTGCTTTGTCAATGAAGGCGCCTCGAATAAGGATTGTCGCCCCTGTCCCTGGAAAAGCGGTGATTGGGATAGAGGTGCCAAATCGTAAGCGTGACAATGTTTATTTAAAAGAGATTTTGGCTTCCTCTGCTTTTACTTCCATAGAGTCAAAACTTGGTTTTGCCTTAGGTAAGAATATAGCTGGTGAGCCAGTTTGTGCTGATATTGCCAGTTTTCCTCATCTCTTAATAGCAGGAGCAACTGGGTCTGGCAAGAGTGTGTGTATAAATGCGATGGTAGCAAGTATATTGTATAGAGTACAACCCAGTGAGCTCAGATTTTTAATGATTGACCCCAAACGTTTGGAACTACCTGTGTACAACGGTATTCCTCATCTTGTAAGACCTGTAATCTCTGATGCTAAAGAGGCTCTGTCTGCATTAAAAGAGATTATAGAGTGGATGGAGTTTCGTTACAGAGAGTTTGCAAAGGCTGGTGTGAGAGATATAGATGGCTATAATCAGAAGGCGCTTATTCCTAAGCCCTATATTTTAATAATTGTAGACGAACTTGCCGACCTGATGATAACTGCGCCAAGAGATATTGAAGCCACTCTAACCCGCTTAGCACAGATGTCGCGTGCTGTAGGTATCCACCTTGTATTAGCAACACAGCGACCAAGTGTAGATGTAATCACAGGCTTGATAAAGGCAAACTTTCCAGCTCGTATTGCGTTTCAGGTAGCATCAAAGACTGATTCACGAACTATTTTAGATATGAATGGGGCTGAAAAGTTACTTGGTAGAGGTGATATGCTATTTATACCGCCTGGTAAGGGAATACCTGAGCGTTTACATGGTGCATATATATCCACTCAAGAAGCTAAGGAGATAGCTAATTTATGGACAGAGAGCTGGCTATCTGAGCTACTGCATGGCAAAATTGAGCATTCACGTGAGTTATCAAGAGATATAACAGAACAGGACTTGGTAGAGTCACTTATCTTTAAGGATGTGTTTCCGGGTGCAAAGGAGCGTATTGAATTATTTGCAAAAGAGAGTGAGTCAAGATATGGGATAGTGAGTGATAAGATTCGTGACTTACTTTTAGAGCTCGAGTATTACCCGAAACTTGAAGAAGAAACCTTGGTTTTTGAGGCTGAAGAAAAAATAGAGGAAGCCGAAGTTGCTGAAGGACCTGATGAATTATTTGATGAAGCCAAGCGACTTGTAGTCCGTCGTCAGGTGGCTTCAGTCTCTCTATTACAGCGTCATTTCAAGATAGGTTATGCACGTGCTGGTAGGATAATAGACCAGTTGGAGAAAGCTGGTGTTATTGGTCCATATGTGGGTAGTAAATCAAGGGAAGTGCTGATACCGAGGGATGAAGGCTAAGATAGAAATGACGAATGACGAAATCGGGATGGGAAATACGGTTAAGGAAAAGTGAAGAATAAGATTTATATTTACGAGGATGATGGGTATAGTAATTTTTTACCTCTTGTGTACCTAAAACCTGTATTTGACCTTTATTGTGGACTGTATACATTTAGGGAGAGGGTATCTAAAATATATGGTAAAGTCCCTATCCCTATCTCAAGATTTGATACCCCTGTAATCTCGGATGGTCTTTTCATTAATGGGAGGGCAATTTTGCATAAAGAGCTGCCAGGTGGAGATGGGGATGAAGTATTTGTAGCCGATAATGAGGTAGTGGGATTCAGATTACAAGAGGTGAGACATCAAATTACAAATTACAAATTGCAAAATTTAAAACCTCCAATAAAAGGTGAATTTTTGGCTACTTTAATGAAAAAACTTAAGCCTGTAAAAGTGGATGCGCAACTGATTAAGTATCCGTGGAATATTATCTCATATAATAAAGAGTTAATTAGTAAGGACTTCAAGTTAATGGGTATTGGGCAATCGAGCAATATAGGAGTTGAGCAATCAATAAATTTAATAGGGAAGCCAGCTAATTTATATACTGGAAAGGATGTAAAGATTGAGCCTGGGGTATTTTTGAATACAGAGTGTGGTCCAATATATATTGATGATGGTGCCATTCTACGACCACCAAGCATCATTGATGGTCCTTGTTATATAGGTAAAAATAGTATTATTGATGGTGCAAAAATACGGCCTGGAACCACAATTGGTAAAGTATGTAGGATTGGGGGTGAGGTTGATTGTAGTATTTTCTCAGATTATTCTAATAAACATCACGAAGGTTTTGTCGGTCATTCATTTGTAGGTGAATGGGTAAATCTTGGTGCTCTGACTACAACCTCAGACCTAAAGAATACTTATGGGACGATAAAATTACAAATTACAAATTGCAAATCTAAAATTGATACAGGTCTAATAAAAGTGGGTGCATTTATTGGTGACCACACGAAAACTGGGATAGGGACCTTATTAGATACAGGCTGTATTATTGGTTGTTTTGCAAATATCTACGGGGGAGGCGCTTTTGAAAAATACATACCACCATTTAGCTGGGGTACTAAAGACAAACTTGTAACATATGAGCTAAAAAAGGCATTAGAAGTGGCAAAGATAGTGATGGCACGGCGTGGAGTAAATTTGAGTAAAGAATATGTGGAAAGGATAAAAGCAGCATTTGAGCTAACTGAAAAAGAAAGAAGATAATAAGGGATGACGAATGACGGAAATGGGTAAGTTTGATAATGTAAAGTATGAGTCTCATGGAATATAAGGTGAAGTGGTTTTTACCTCTTTCATTTACACGTAGATATCGAATGTTTGCCAGCTCCTTAGAACTTTTTAAAGAATTACAAAGAAGACTTAATAGAAACGAAAAAGTATACAGATAGGCAAAGGGATAAAGAGGATATAGAAATACTTGATAAGATTATGCAAGGTGAGATATGAAAGTAGCGATTATCGGGACAGGGCATGTAGGTTTAATAACAGGTGTATGTTTTGCAGATATAGGGAATGATGTTATCTGTGTAGACAATGATGATAATAAAATTGCTATGCTCAAAAAAGGTGAGCTTCCAATATATGAACCTGGCCTAAAGGAGCTTTTAAATAAGAACAAGAGAAGGATAACATTTACCACATCGATAAAGACTGGAATACAAGATACACCTGTAATATTTATCTGTGTCGGCACTCCTACCAGAGCTTCTGGTGATGCTGACCTCTCTTCAGTTGAGAATGTGATAACCCAAATTGCAGAGTCTATGAAAGAGTATAAGCTTGTAGTAGAGAAGAGTACTGTGCCTGTACAAACTGGAATAAGAATAAAACAGCTAATGAACTCAAAGGTCAAAAAAGGAATTAAGTTTGATGTAGCCTCTAATCCTGAGTTCCTGAGGGAAGGTAATGCAATTTATGACTTTATGCATCCTGATAGAATTGTGATAGGAGTGGAGAGTGATACTGCAAAGAAGCTATTGTTTGACCTTTATGAGCCAATAAAGGCACCTATTTTAGTAACAGATATTGAATCTGCTGAGTTGATAAAGCATGCCTCCAATTCTTTTCTTGCAATGAAGGTATCATTTATAAATGCAGTATCAAGAATTTGTGAGCTTTCAGGTGCTGATATTGACAAAGTTGCCAAAGGTATAGGGCTTGACCATAGGATTGGACACGAATTTCTAAATGCAGGTGTAGGGTTTGGTGGTTTTTGTTTTCCAAAAGACTTGAAGGCATTTAGAAGAATATCACAAAAGTTGGGCTACGAATTTGAGCTACTTGATATAGTAGAAAAAATAAATGAATTGGCGAAAGCTAACTTTGTATCCAAAGTAGAAGACATACTCTGGAATTTAGCAGGTAAGACAATTGGAATCTTAGGGCTTGCTTTTAAACCAAATACAGAAGATATGAGGTATGCTCCATCTATTGACATAATCCATATGTTCCAAAATGGAGGTGCTAAAATAAAAGTGTATGACCCGCAAGCAATGCCAGTAGCCAAAAAACTACTTAAAGATGTAGTTTATTGCAAAGACCCATATGAGGTAGCTGAGGGTGCTGATTGTCTTTGCATTATTACTGAGTGGAATGAATTTAAAAAATTAGATTTAACTCGTATAAAGTCGTTACTTAAGTCTCCTATTATAATAGATGGCAGAAATATCTTTGACCGGAAGTCAATTGAAGCACTTGGTTTTGTTTATAAAGGAATAGGTAGGTAATATAAAAATTAAATATCAAATATCAAAATGTAAGACGAATGACGAAATCCGAATGACGAATGGATAAGAGTCTAAAAGTGTAAGAGTATAAAAGTGTAAGAAATGATAATTGTTGTAACAGGTGGGGCTGGCTTTCTTGGCTCACATTTATGCGAGTTTTTGCTAAAACTTGGTCATAGGGTTATCTGTATAGATAATTTTATAACAGGAACACGTGAAAATATATCACATCTTTTGACCAATACAGACTTTAAATTGATTGAACAGGATGTGAGCAAATATATAGATATTGATGGTAAACTGGACTGGGTATTACATTTTGCATCTCCTGCTTCTCCTATTGATTATCAACGCTACCCTATCCAGACCCTGAAGGCAGGTGCTCTTGGTACTCATAATACTTTAGGACTGGCAAAATCTAAGGGGGCTAAGTTTTTACTTGCATCAACTTCTGAAGTTTATGGTGACCCATCTTGTAATCCACAACCCGAAACTTATTGGGGTAGTGTGAATCCAATTGGACCAAGGGGTGTATATGATGAGGCAAAAAGGTTTGCTGAAGCTATAACTATGGCATACCATAGGTATCATGGTGTAAATTGTCGTATTGCGAGGATATTTAATACCTATGGGGAGAGGATGCGATTAAATGATGGTAGGGTAATTCCTAATTTTATATCGCAGTCCTTAAAAGGTGATAATTTAACTATCTACGGGGATGGGACTCAGACGCGGAGCTTTTGCTATGTAGCTGATATGATTGATGGGATATGGAGGCTAATGAATACTGAAATCCATGAGCCAGTAAATCTTGGCAATCCAGTAGAATTTACTGTCATTGAGTTAGCAAAACTGTTTATCAAAATCACCGGCTCAAAGAGTAAAATAGTATATCTGCCTCTACCAGAAGATGACCCCAAAGTCAGGTGTCCTGATATAAGGTTGGCAAAAGCTAAGCTTGGCTGGTTGCCAAAAGTATCGTTAGAAGAAGGCTTAAAAAAGGCTATCAATTACTTTAAACAGAGCCCTTACTAATGTGAAAAAATTAAGACTTGGTGTATTTGGTGGTGCATTTGACCCACCCCATACTGCTCATCTGATAGCAGCAGAAATGGCAAGAGATAAATTTGAGTTCAATAAAATAATATTTATTCCGAGCTATATGCCACCACATAAAGATGCTCCGGTAGCATCAGCAGGAGATAGACTTGAAATGCTAAAACTTGCTACTAAAGATAACCCTTATTTTGAAGTCTCAGATATTGAGATAAGAAGAAAAGAGACATCCTATACAGTGGATACAGTGAAAGAATTAACTCGTATTTATCATGGGGCTGAACTGTTTTTGATAATAGGTATGGATGAAGCAAAAGATTTTATGACCTGGAAAGCACCAGCTAAAATTTTAACTCTTTGTAAATTCGTAGTAATAAATCGTCCGGGATTTAAAAAAGAAGAAGTCCCAGATGTGCTCAGAGAGAAAGTTCAATTCCTTATGCTTAACATTGACATTTCATCTACTAAATTAAGGGAATTTATAAAAAATGGTAAATCGATTAAATATCTCGTTCCTAAAGAAGTTGAACTCTACATAAAGAGAAGGGAACTTTATAAATGACTGAGGACGAAATCAGAATGACAACCGATTCCAATATTAATGGGGAGCTTTAGTGAGATGCATCATCAAAAACGACCTTATCTCACAGTGGATATCATTATAGAGTATCAAAATGGTATAATTTTAATTGAAAGAAAGAATCCACCCTATGGCTGGTCAATTCCTGGTGGCTTTGTAGATTATGGCGAGACTGTAGAGGAAGCAGCTATGAGGGAGGCAAAGGAAGAGACTTCGTTAGAATTAGATAATCTTAACCAATTTCATGTCTATTCCGACCCCTCTCGTGACCCACGCGGGCACACAGTCTCAGTTGTCTTTACTGCAAAAGGTAAAGGAATCCTGAAGGCAAGCTCTGATGCCAAAGGGGTTGGAGTATTTACAAAAGACAACCTGCCAGATAATATAGCTTTTGACCACTTTAAAATTCTACATGACTATTTTAAAACAAAAGTATCCATTAAGTAAGGAATGAAAAATGAACTTATCCCTATTACGCGAGAAAAAATGAACCATAAATATAGGCTCTGTCCCCTTGGGCCTTGTCCCCTTTGGGCATCCCCTTGGGCATTGAGGAAAGTAAAAATGGTAGTCTGTCACCTATTTTTTTCTATTCTAATAAATACATTATCAATGTATAGTAAAAAATGCGAGGTAAGAATATAGTATTTTAGAAAGCAGGGGGTGGCTATGTTATACTTAAAGAGGTTAATGGCATTGCTTCCATTATTTTGCTTTACTAGTTTAATGAGCAGTAAAGCAAATGCTTTCTTAATACCGAAAGAGGAAGCAATAAAGTTTGTAATAGACTCAATTGTTGAAGGTGATACTTTGAGATGGGTATATATGATCCCGGATTCTATCCCTCAGGATACAGTTATTAGAGATTGGTGGGGACTTGGTGAGCATAAATATTCAAATCCTTATCCATGGAGTTGGTTCTTCTTTATCGATGATCATCCTCCTGCCAATTTTGCACACGAGTGTAGATATGTTTTTATTGAATACCCTCACATTGACAACACACAGAGTTATACAGTGATATATGAAATGATGCCTCCTTGTGTTCCTGACTCATTAGAGAAGATTTACCCACATGGAATTGAAGAAAATTCAAATTCCTCAGGTTCATCTAAAATGATTAAAGTTTTCTCAAACCCATTTACTGAGTACATTTATATTGAGTACCAATTGCCACACAAATCGGATGTCTCATTAAGAATATATGATATTTTGGGTGGATTGGTGAAAAAGCTTATGGATGGTCAGCAGGAATTGGGTTACCACCGTATTTGTTGGGATAGGACTAATGATGAAGGAATAAAAGTGGCACCTGGAACTTACTTTTTTAAACTTACCTTCAATCACATAGAAATAGTTAAATTGGTAGTATTACATTAAAGAGTTTTATACACGTAGATTTATTGCCCTATAGGGGACAGAGCCCGTTTTTTCCAAGCTCACAACCAAGCCTGGGGTTACAGTATATTTTGCACCAAATCAGGATGACCAGAGTAGTGGAGTGGATACTGCAAGATGTGAGATTATAGTAAATGGTGCACTTTTGGCAGTAGGGATTGAGAGTGATTCAATCACCTTTAGTTCAGCTTCTGATGTTCCTTATCCCGAAGATTGGTATGGGATAAAAGGGTTGATTTTTTATTTGACTTCTTGAAAGATTTTTTATATAATATTAAATATAAAGCAAGATGAGGAAAGTAAAAATTCAAGGGTTGACTCAAAAAAGGATAGATAATAGGGTATCTGTCCTATATTGTCTATATTGTCCTACTTTATGAAACATTTGGTAAAGATTCGGACGTCAGACATAAAAGGTATTGTAAATTTGTGAGCAAAGGTCTCCGTGATGAAGTTCTATCAAAAATTCGTGGCTCACTATCACGAGGCGATGTTCTTGGTACAACAGATTTTGTTGAAAAATTTAGAGAGAAATTAGGTCTCTCAGTGAAAAGGAGACCCCGTGGTCATCCAAGAAAACAAAAATGAGACCTGACACCAATTACACTAGCTTTTGACCATTCCAAGATTTTACATGACTATTTCAAGACAAAATCATAAGAAATCTTGCTTTGTTGAATAAATATTTTTGGCACCTTTGATTTTCAACCTCTGACTTGGTTTTAGACAATTTTGACCTTGTCATTCTGAACGAAGTGAAGAATCTCATAAATTGGTGTCAATCAAGGTGTTGCAAGTTTTGTAAAGAGAATTATTCAACAAAGTAAAGAAATCTTGACAATCCCCAAAATAATGCTATTTTAGTAAAAATGGTTTCAAAAAGGTCAACTATTGTACCTGCTTCTCCTATAAGGAGACTGGTTCCTTACGCAGATGAGGCTAAGCGCAAGGGGATTAAGGTGTACTATCTAAACATTGGGCAACCAGATATACCGACTCCTGAGCCTTTTTGGGATGCTATTCGGTATTATAAAGAAAAAGTGCTTGCATACGGACCCTCTGACGGGTTACTATCCTTTAGAGAAACGGTGGCAGAATATTATCATAGTTTTGGTACTATGATTTCACGCGATAATGTGTTTGTGACTACAGGTGGCTCAGAGGCTATTTTATTTATTTACTTGATATTAGGTGATGTAGGCGACGAATTCTTAATCCCTGAGCCCTCTTACGCAAACTATATATCATTGGCAGCAGTAGCACAAGTAAACCTAATTCCTATACCTACAAGTATAGAGCAAGGCTTTCATTTACCAGCAGCTGATGAGATTGATAAACTTGTGACTCCGAGCACGTGTGGCATTATAATTTGTACACCAAATAATCCTACAGGTACAGTATATACAAAGGATGAACTCTTACAAGTTGTAAGAGTGGCTAATCGGCACAATATATTTATAATATCTGATGAGGTTTATCGTGAATTTCTGTTTAATGACGTAAAATGTACGAGTATCCTTAATATTCCTGAAGTAGATGAGCGTGCCATTGTTATAGACTCTATCTCAAAAAGGTTTAGTGCCTGTGGTGCAAGGATTGGTTGGGTAGTCACTAAGAATGAGGCTATCTTAAAATCTCTTATGCCTTATGGTATGTCACGTCTTTGTCCACCAACAATTGAGCAAATAGCAGCTATTCAATCGTTTAAAAAGATGCACGAATTTATACCTAATATGATTAATGAATACAAAAAGAGGCGTGATATTGTCTATGAAGAACTACAAAAGACCCAAGGTGTGACTGCAACTCTTCCAGAAGGTGCATTTTATATCACTTGTCGTCTCCCTGTAGATGATACAGAAGAATTCACTCGCTGGCTGCTAACTGAATTCAATGTGGATGGCAAGACAACAATGATTGCACCAGCAGATGGCTTTTATGTGACGCCGGGTAAAGGTAAAAATGAAGCCAGAATAGCTTATGTTCTTGAGGAGAAAGAGTTAAGAGACGCTCTATTCATTTTAAGGGAAGGACTTAAAACATATTGCAAAATTAAAAAATAAATAGATTTTATTGAGATGGGATTAAAGGTTTATAATACATTGACTCGTAAAAAAGTAGAGTTTATTCCTCTCTATCCTGGTCGTGTTAGAATATATGTATGCGGACCAACTGTTTACGACCATCCCCATATTGGACATGCAAAAAGTTACATATCATTTGATGTTATAGTTCGTTACTTGAGATGGCTTGGCTATAATGTGAAATATGTACAAAATATAACTGATGTCGGTCACTTACTTGATACTGGAGAAGACAGAATTATTGCTGGTGCTAAAAGAGAAAAACTTGACCCAATGGAGCTTGTAGAAAAATACACTCGCAGCTATTTTGAAGATATGGATGCATTAAATGTAGTGCGTCCAAATATTTCACCTCATGCTACTGCTCACATATCGGAACAAATTGAGCTTGTTGCCACTCTGATAAAAAAAGGTTATGCGTATGAGACGGGTGGCTCAGTATATTTTGACATAACAAAGTTTTCTGATTATGGTAAGTTATCCCGTCGTAAAATTGAGGACCAGGTTGCTGGTGCAAGAGTTGAAGTAAAAGCCGAAAAGAGGCATCCTTATGATTTTGCATTATGGATTCGTGCTACTCCGACTCACCTTATGCACTGGCAATCACCGTGGGGGATAGGCTACCCTGGCTGGCATATTGAGTGTTCTGCAATGGCAATGAAATATATTGGCGAGACTGTGGATATCCACGGTGGTGGGATAGAAAACATTTTTCCACATCATGAATGCGAGATTGCACAGTCAGAGGCAGCTACTGGTAAGCAATTTGTAAGGTACTGGCTACATAATAATATGGTGCTTGTCAATGGTGTAAAAATGAGTAAATCGCTTGGTAACTTTATTACAATTAAAGAAACACTTAAGAGATACTCGCCCGAGCAATTAAGATTCTTTATCTTAACTACTCATTATCGGTCTACATTAGATTTTAGTGAAACTGCTATTGAAGGGGCTGGCGAAGGATTGAAGAGTATTCATACCACTTTTAAGAGAGTAAATGAATTAGCTAAAACTGCACCGATTGGAAAACTTACTCCTGAAATAAATAAAACTCTCAAAGATTACAAGCAAAAGTTCATTGATGCAATGGATGACGATTTTAACACTCCACTTGCTATTTCGTCATTGTTTGACCTTTCCCGTGATATAAACAAGTACTTAGACCGTGAGACAGGTGTCAATAAGCAGTCACTTAATGCAATTTATGAAGTCTATAAGGAATTAGGAGATGAAATTCTTGGTATCCTGCCTTTTTCATTACAACCTGTAATTGAGGGTACCCCATTTATTGAACTACTTATTGAGATAAGAGAAAAACTACGCTCTATAAAACAGTGGGAATTAGCAGATGAAATTCGGTCTAAACTAAAGAAATTAGGTATCTCACTTGAAGATAAATTAGATAAAACAGATTGGAAGTTTGAATAATAAGGATAGGGCAACCACAAGGGTTGCCCCCTACATTTAATGGGGTAATGGATTACTTTATTTCTGCTGAACAGCGTGAGCTGAAAGAACTGGCAGCTAAAATTGCTAAAGAAAAGATACTACCTAAAAGAAAAGAGCTTGATGATAATGGTGAATTTCCTCGTTCTATTATGGAAGAACTTGCTAAATCTGATATGTTTAAGATATTTATTCCTAAAGAATATAACGGATTTGGTATGGGCACATTTGAGCTATGCCTTGTAGTTGAGGAGCTCTCCAAGGTATGTGCATCAGTAGCTACATCTTATGCAGCTACTGCACTTGCATCAACTCCAATAATACTTTTTGGTAATGAAGAGCAAAAGTCAAAATATCTGCCAAGAATAGCTCAAGGGACTCTTGCCTCCTTTGGGTTGACAGAATCAGGAGCTGGCTCAGATGCTGGTGCAGTGCAGACAAGAGCAGTAAAGGAACACGATGTGTATTCTATCAATGGGACAAAACAATGGATAACAAATGGGGGGGAGGCAGAGTTATATGTCATTTTTGCATCCACTAATCCGGAGCGTGGAGCAAGAGGATTATCTGCTTTTATTGTAGAAAAAGGTACACAGGGATTTTCGTTTGGCAAGCTTGAAGATAAGCTTGGTATAAAAGCATCTTGTACACGTGAGCTCATTTTTGAGGATTGTAAAATATCGAGTTCTAACCTTCTTGGTAAAGAGGGCCTTGGTTTTATAGTCGCAATGCGTACATTTGACCGTACTAGACCTGGAGTAGGTGCACTATCAGTTGGGATTGCACAAGGAGCAATTGATGAAGTTACAAACTATGTAAAAACTGCTAAGCAATTTAATAAACCAATAATAGCTTTTAAAGAAATCCAATTTATACTTGCTGAACTATCAACAAAAGTTGAAGCTGCAAGGTCACTTGTTTACTCCGTGGCAAGATATATAGATTCGGGAGCAAAAGATATTTCTAAATGGGCTGCAATGTCAAAACTATTTGCATCAGATGTAGCTGTTGAGGTGACTACAAATGTATTACAGATTTTTGGTAATTATGGCTGTACAAAGAGATACCCAATTGAAAAGATATTTCGTGATGCAAAAATAACACAAATCTATGAAGGTACAAATGAGATACAGAAACTTGTTATAGCATCAGCACTTGCAAAATAGTAGTATTTTATGTTTACAGAAAGCAATGTAGATTTTGAAGCTTCAAAGGTTGTTGTCCTGCCCATTCCTTACGAAAAAACAGTGACAGGTAGACGGGGTACACGATACGGCCCTCAAGCAATCTTGCAGGCATCGCAATGGCTTGAGCTATGGGATGAGGAGTTAAATTTTGAGCCATCTGAAATTGGTATTCATACACTCCCTGAGATTAAGCCTACAATAAATAATCCAGAGAAGATTGTGGAAGTGGTTTATAAAAAAGTTAACTCTTTGCTTGTCAAAAATAAATTCCCTGTTATACTTGGGGGTGAGCATTCTATATCTATAGGGGCTGTTAAAGCACTTAGTGAACATTACACAGAACTCTCCGTTGTTGCACTTGACGCACACGCCGACTTACGTGATGAATATGAGAACTCCAAATATTCTCACGCCTGTGTGGTAAGGAGGATTCAAGAAATAGCACAAACCATAGTCTCTGGTGTAAGAAGTTTATCAAAGGAGGAGGCAAAATATATTTCGGAATGTACCTCAGATATGCAGGCTGATGTTACTTCAAATAGAAGTAGAATAAGAGTTTTTAAAGACTTAAATACTGATAGTATTTCAGAACTTTCAACAAATGTTTATCTTAACATAGATCTTGATGTTCTTGATCCTGGAATTATGCCAAGTGTAGGGACTCCAGAACCTGGCGGATTTGGCTGGTATGAGATATTGGAATTTCTCAAGACTTTGATTAAATCAAAAAAGGTTATAGGTTTTGATGTAGTTGAACTATGTCCAATTCGTAATAACCAAGCACCAGACTATCTAGCTGCCAAGCTTGTTTATAAGATTTTAGGGTATACATTTCGTCCTTAGTCATTTGTTATTCATAACGAGTCTAAAGCCTCGAAATACATTTCTCATTAGTCAGTGGATTAGTTTTTCTTAATAGTTCTTTTATTTCTTTCTCATCTTTTTTAAGCTGATTTTTTAAGGCTTCAAGACTTTCAAAAGCACGATTCTCTCTTATATAGTTTATAAACTCAACTTTAACCTCTTGATGTAGCAAATTTTTATTAAAATTAAATATATGAACTTCAAGTCCAAGTTCAGATGAGTCATGAAATGTTGGCTTCTTCCCTATATTCATCATGCCGGATAGTCTATTCCCTTTATACCATACCCGTACAGCATATACTCCTTCTTTAGGGATAAGCTTTTTCATAGGAACTTTCAAATTAGCAGTAGGATAAGAAATAGACATCCCTATTTTCTTGCCAGGAATAACTTGCGATGAGATTGAATAAGGTCTCCCAAGTAATTCGTTTGCCTTACTCACTTCTCCATTTACAAGTGTATCCCTAACTCTTGTACTTGATATAGGAAAACCATCAACATATACAGGGGGAACTCGCTCAACCTCAAATCCAAATTTTGCCCCTATATGGACAAGAAGCTCAAAATCACCCTCTGCTCTATATCCAAAATGATGGTTATAACCTACCACAACTCTTTCTGGCTTTATATGGTCCACTATAAGCCAATGGACAAACTCTTTGGCACTCATGTTGGCGAGTCGCTTATCAAATTTTAAAATAAATAAATTATCTACCCCAAGTTCTCTTAAAATGGCTATTTTCTCACTTGTAGTTGTAAGAGTAAATAGGAGATTCCTATTCGAAATCACTTCCCTTGGATGAGGCTCAAATGTTACTATAAGGGAATGCCCATTTTTAATGACCTCTTTGACAACAGCTTGGTGACCAAGATGCAATCCATCAAAAGTGCCTATAGATACGGAATCAATTAGTATTTTTTTTAATTCTTTAATATTCTTAATTGTCTTCATCCTTCGTAAGAAATTAATAAACTCTCAAGCTCACTCCGGTTATGTATAGATTTGGGAGATACTGCCTGTGAGAGATTAAATTCACCTATTCTTGTGCGAGTGAGTGATTCAATACATGCACCACACCCAAGCTTATCTCCTAAATCTCTTGCAAGTGCCCTTATGTAAGTCCCTTTACCACACATAACTCTGACTTTTAACAATGGATAGGAGTAAGAAAGAAGCTCTATTTGGTTTATCCGTACTTTTCTTGGAGGTCTTTTTACTGTTTTTCCTTCTCTTGCCATTTTATATAATGGTTTACCATCCAATTTTAATGCAGAATACATTGGAGGTACCTGTAATATTTCGCCTACAAATTCTTGAAGCATTTTTCTTATTCTAATTTCTGAAATGTTTGATATGTAACTCTTACAAATAAGCTTGCCGCTTACATCGTCTGTAGTCCTTGTCTCACCAAGCTTAATAATGGCTTCATATTCTTTCTCCATATCCATTAGATAAGGAACAAGCTTAGTACTTTTCCCAAGACAAAGGATGAGGAGTCCACTTGCTGAAGGGTCAAGTGTACCTGTGTGACCGACTCTACGGAGGCCTAATATCTTTCTTATATATTTTACTACATCAAACGATGTCCAGTGAATTGGCTTATTAATAAGGAGTAGCCCATGCATCAGAAAGAGTAATCAAGTGAGAAGCGGTAATTGCTGGTAGGGAAGTCATAAAGTGCGGAGTCAACCCCTATATCAAAGCGTAGCCCTCTTATCTTCACTCCACCGCCATATGTTAGTCCCTCTCTTCTGCCTATTATGTCTGAAAAATGCCCTCCTCTCAAAGAGAATAAATTAGCCCATGTATACTCAATGCCAATCCCTTTCCATGTATCCTGATAGATATAGGTAAACCCTTTCTTAGGACTTTTTTGTGCTTCCCTTAAATCGTCTAAAATGCCAACAACAATCTTTGTCAGTTCTCCTGAGAGGGTTAATTTATTTGTAGATGTGTAGAGAGGGTGCCAAGCGAGTCCAAATCTTAGTGTCCATGGAAGTGGGTCTGATTTGCCTGTTTCCGTATACTTTATATTTGGACCCATATTTTGGAGAGATAAACCAAGTTGCAGATTTTTATTTGGTATATAAAGGGTAGAACCATCAAATGCCCATGAAGTGCCTGTTCCACCACCTCTTTGGTGCAAGACTATCCAAACTATATCAGCAGGTGCAAGGAAGCTATAGATAAATTTTGCCCCTATCCCTGCACTCAATTTTTCGTTCAATTTAGTCCCATAAGAAATTTTTATTGATGCATCCCATGTCGTCCAACGTCCCACTTCTTGGCCAGTCTCATCCATTCCGACAGTTTCCCCAGTAGTCAAATATATAATATGTCCACCGAGTACACCTGTTCCAGGAACTGGACGTGTAAATGTGATAAATTCGTAATACATCCCGGGATATAGACCTGGCAGCCAGTTTGCATGCATAAGAGCGATATCATTTTTATTTTGAAACCCCAATCCTGCATCATTATAATAAGTAGCTAATGCATCATCAGAGATAGCAGTAAATGCAGCTCCCATCCCATTAGGTCTAGCACCCGGATATATTATAAGAAAGATTGCACCTGCCTCAGAGGCTCCACCGTAAAGTTTTACAGTTAAAAGTAAGGTGAACAACATTAATAAGTATTTTTTCATTTCGTTTATATTATACGCTATAATTATTTTTTGTCAAGTCCTAAAATATTTTGTGAGAGGGAAGGTACATGGTATACAGGGGATTAGAGGATTAAAGTTTCCACAGGATCCGTATGGATATGAAAGAAGATTTAGTAAACGAGTTACACAAAATCGCAAATAAAAAGCTTGAGAAATCTCCAAAATTAACTTATATTTAGCTAAAGAAGATTTTTTAAGATGGTTTATTATGACATGATAAAAGGGGTATCAAAGTTTGATATAAGATTAAAGAAGAAGGTATGAAAAACAGGGATTGAGAGGTCTTGAGGAGCATTACAGGGCTCCGAAACACATTCAAATTATAGAGATATATAGAGAAATATTGGCCCCAAATGAAAAGATTACACCTTCCCAGATATGAATTTACTGCAAGAGATGTGAGAACCGGGGTGAGTGCCATACTTATGGGGAGACCAAAGATGGGACTAACGCCGCAATCTTTGCAAGCTATGAAAAAATAGAGACAGGAGACGAAAAACTCCAATAGAAATACTTGAGGAAACTGGAAGTAGGGTCTCCCCCAAGTTTTCAATTTACCTACAATTATTTTAGATAATTTTATTGACAATTTTATAGAGGATGGATACCATGTGGGGTCATCACACACCAATTGCATGCATGCCTAATTCATTTGCCGAGAGAATATCATTGAGAAGCCCAATCACTGGCTTGTTTTAAATTAATTAGTTTTTCATCTTTTCCTTGGAGTATCTCAAAGATTTGCTGTTTCCCTATTTTTTGGTTTTTCTCTAAATATGGAGTGCAACAACACCGCCGTTGTTCGCAGAATCCTGTGGACATGCAAAAACATAGTTTTTGCACAGATTATGAAATTTATACCATAAATTTTGGGGAAACTCCAGAAATTATGTCCTAAGTATAGGATTGAGATAGTGTATTAGGAGTATAAGACAACGGAATACGAGTTTTATATTGACAACCTTAGAAGAACATAATAAAATTATTCTTAAATGTTCGCAGAATCCTGTGGAGAAGTGTTAAGATTTAAAGAAAATGAAAGAAAGAAGTGGGAAGAGTTTGTTGAAACTTCAGAGAATGGAACTATCTTTCACTTGAGAAAATTCATTGATTACCACCCAAAAGGAAAATTTGTAGACCATAGTCTAATCTTTTCAAAAAAGGGTAATCCAATAGCTTTATTTCCAGCAGTTATTAAGGGAGATAAACTTATATCACACCCAGGGGCTTCTTATGGTGGATTTGTTATGAAAGAGGGAATTGGAATCAGAGAAAGCTCACAAATTGTTGAAACACTATTAAATTACAGCAAAAAACAAGGAATAAAAAGGATTGAAATTACACAGACACCGCTCATTTATTATAAATTACCATGTAATTATATAGATTTTGCACTTATGAAACAAGGCTTCAAATATAAGAAGAGAGAACTTACTGCAGTAGTTACCATAGAACACGAAAATACAATAATTTCTACTTTTAAACCTGAAGCCAGAACTGCAGTGAGAAAGGCAGAAAAATTAGAGGTGAAAGTGCATGAATCAACTGATTTTGTGACCTTTTATAAAATATTGAAAAAAAATCTGTCAATGAGACACGGAGTTACACCTACACATACTGTTTCAGAACTCAAACTTTTACATTCTATTTTTACGAAGCGTATAAAGCTGTTTAGCGCATTCATTGGACAAAAAATGATAGCAGGGATTGTGATTTTTATCGCTAATCAAAGAGTTATGCTTGCTTTTTACATCAGCCATATTGAAGATTGCCAACAATATAGACCAGTTAATATTTTGATTTATAAGTTGTTAGAATGGGGTAAAACAAATAAATATAAATACTTAGACCTCGGAACCTTTACATTAAATATGGAACCAGACTGGGGACTGGGAAAGTTTAAAGAAAATTTCAGAGCCAGAGGCATTTTCAGAGATACATTTTATATAAATTTATAGTAAAATGAGAAATTCTAAATCCGAAATCCTAAATTCTAAACAAATTCCCAAAATACAAGGTGCGAAACAATACAATTTAGAGGAAAGGACTTTAAAATTTGCCAAGAGAGTGATTGCATTTATTGCAGATGTTCCAAGAACTATAGCTAATACAGAAATAATAAAACAACTTGTTAGAGCTTCCAGTTCTGTTGGTGCAAATTATATTGAGGCAAACGAGTCTTTGAGTAAAAAAGATTTTGTGATGAGAATCAAGATTTGTCGTAAAGAATCTAAAGAAAGTATTTACTGGCTAAAACTTATTGAGATACGAGGACAAGAGATAGAAATGGAAAAGGAATTACTGATCCGGGAGGGAATTGAACTTATGAAGATATTCGGCTCAATAGTTGAGAAGACAAAATAAGTTTTGAATATTTGAATTTAGAATTTGTTTAGGATTTAGTACTTAGAATTTAGGATTTTTATAAGCATGGGACTTCGTATCTTGCACATAGCACCGTTTAACTTCTCAGGCGTCCCTATCGAACTTGTAAAAGCAGAGAGAAAATTAGGGCATTACTCAAGACTTATTACATTAGGAAAGGATACAAGAAACTATGAAGAAGATATTTGCTTGAACCTGCCATGGCTTGATAATCCTATACTTAGGAAAATAAAGGAAATAGTACAACCTAAAGAAAGAAGAGAAGAGCGTAACATTATAAAAATACCAAAGGAGTTACCACCTAAATGGAAACCAGGAAATGTTGAGATATTTCTATTTAACTTACGAGATTTATTGTGGAAGAAAAAAGTAAATAAAGTCATAAAAAAGAGTGATTTTTGGGGATTCGATATTTACCAACTTGATGGCGGAATTGAATTCTCACGAAATGGTAAATTTATGAAAAAAGCCAAAGCACTTGGCAAGAAAATAGTATGCTGTTACCTTGGGATTGACATGAGAATTACTGGGGTGATACCTGAGATAGACAAGTTGAGCGACCTAAATGTAACATTTGAATTTGACCACCTTAAACTTTATCCGGGAATACATTTTCTACTATACCCGTTTGATGCAAGTGAATTTAGACAAAGAGAAAAGGAGAATGAGATTTTGAGAATTTGTCATGCCCCTACTGTGCGAAAAACGAAAGGAACAGATAAAATTATAAAATGTATAAAAGGACTGGAAAAATTATATCCGTGTGAATTAGTGCTTATTGAAGGAGTGACACATGAAGAAGCTGTAAAAATAAAGTATACTTGTGATATATTAGTTGACCAGCTCGGTGAACTGGGGTATGGGATAAATTCATTAGAAAGCTTGGCTATGGGAATACCTACTTGTGTTGAACTTACACCAGAGCTTGAAAATGAGATTGGGGAACATCCTTTTATAAAAGTAAATGAAGAAAATCTTGGAGAGAAGCTAATACAACTGATTAACAATAAAGAATTAAGACAAGAAAAGGCTAAAAAAGGAAGAGAGTGGGTAGTAAAGCACCATAATCCTATAAAAATTGTAAAAGAGATTCATAATCTATTAGGAATTTGAAAGCAAGCATTATAATTCCTACCCATAATAGGGTTAATTCATTAAAAAAACTACTCTATGCTTTATCCAAACAAAATTATCCAAAAGAAGAGTTTGAAGTCATTGTGATTGATAACGGCTCAACTGATGAGACATATGAGTTTTTGTCCCAATTTATCGGGATTAATCCAGAGTTAAATCTTAAAATCATAAGATACTCAGTAAACCAGGGAGCCGCTAAAGCACACAATGATGGAATTAAAATAGCAAAAGGTGAAATAATTATATTGTTAGACGATGACTTATTACCTATACCATCTTTCCTTAGAGCACATATTGAATGCCATACACAAGAACACTATGTCGGTATAGGGAATAGAAAATATATAGAATCAAAACAACAGAAGTGGCTGGCAAGATACTTGTCAACTAGGGGTGTGCATAAACTTATAAATAAAGAAAATATACCATTCAAATGCTTATGGACAGGTAATACTTCTTTTAGAAAGGAAGACATTATGAAAGTCGGATTATTTGATGAACAATTTAAAGGTATTATGGGAGGAGAGGACTTGGAATTAGGGTATAGATTGGAAAAGGAGAGGATGAAATTTAGATATGTCAAAGAAGCAATCACTTATCATCCACTGTGTGAATTAGATGAAATTTTAGAAAAACAGAGAAGATTCGGTAAAGACGTTGTTCCGCTCCTATTAAATAAGGACCCTATATTTTATAAGCTTTTAAAAATAAATGTCGTAGAGAACCCAAATTTATTAGTAAAAATAGCTATATCACAAATTTTTTATAAGATTATAAGAAACACAATTTACTTTCTAAATAAGATTTATATACCTCCAATTATTTTCGATTACCTCATTTATTACAATAGAATCTACGGATTTAAAGAATCAAAGTTTGACGATGCCCCAAAGCTTCGTGATGAAATCCCGATTTATCGGAAATTAGGTCAGTTCTCCTGAACTGACAAATAGGATTTGGTCGGAACTGATAAACAAGATGGGTTTAACATCACCACGAAAGTTTGGGACAAACTCCAAAGTTCACATCCTTACCGATAGAGGAATAGAGTCACTTTTTAAAGGTAATCACCCACCATTTGAGAAAACAAAGCCAGGTCAAAAAACCAAAAAGGAGTGTCATACTAAATAATGATTTGAATGCAATATCTGATAATGCAATTGGTTTAACAAAGGGAACTCCATAATGGCCTCTAAAACGGATGTCCCAAACATTAGTATGAAGACTACCAATAAGCACAAATAATATAGAAAACCACCAGAGAGACTTGACTTCTCTGTATTTTCTCATTGCCAAAAATGGAAAAAGCCATATCATATAATAAGGAGCTACTTTTACTTGTGTTACATAAAAAGTAACATAAGAAAAAATAATTGAAAAGGAAAGATTTGATTTGGTAAACACTCGATGCCAAACGAAAGGTATCGCAATAATTAGAAAATATTTACTATATAGAAAAAAGAAGGTCATTACTTTCTTTAACCATAAAGGATTACCAAAGATATTCTTGAGCACAGTTAAAACAGCGTAATAGCCCCACCAGTGAAAATAGCCTGAGTAAGAAAAGATGAACCTAATATTTATAGGATATTTTATTCTATAAATAAAGATGGAAATTATGGTCGGCAATACTGTTAACACAGTAAAGCTTAGCCAATGTTTCTTCTTTATTTTTGACAAGAAAGCTGGAATTAATATAAGAGGATAAATTTTAAGAGCAATCCCTATTCCCAGACATAATCCTGAGAGCCACACATTGCAAAACCTGTTAGTGAAATAAACCAAATACCAAGATAGAAAAACGAAAAGTATAATTACAGAATCCAGTTGACCCCATATAGTAGATGTGATTATAAGAATTGGATTCAATACTACTCCACAGAGTGCGATTTTCATAGCTTTTTTGCCTAGCCTTGACATTGCATCATATACCGCTAAAGAGAGCAATACATCAGAGATTATTCCGGGAAGCTTAACCATAACAAAATGAGGAACTCTTATCAGTGAGCTAAGTTTACACATAAAGTAGCAAATATAAGCCCAGAGAGGAGTAAAGTGATAGAATTCCTCAGTATAAATATTAATGTTGCTTCCAATATCCTTTGCCAGAGTTAGCCAGTCTCTGATGTCTTCAGTCCCATAGATAAATGAAGCAGGTATAATTCTTACGAGAAAGCAAGTAACTACTAAAAATAATAGCGTTTTTACACGCTTATTACTCATTTTGTTCAGTCTATCTCAATGATTTATTGCCTGAAACGCTTTTTATAAAATAGTATTACTATTCCTAAGGAGACAGACTCAGATAAAAATGTAGCTATACTTGCACCTTCAAGACTGAACTTTGGAATTAACAGAAAGTTTAACCCCATATTTAAGATTGCTACACATGCTGTATTAATAAGGATGTCTTTTTCAAACTTAGTTGCTAGTAATGGAGTGCTAAAAACATTGTTTATAAGAATTATGCCCAATGTTATTACAAGTATTCTGAACACAAATACTGCTCTCAAATACTCAGTCCCAAACAAAAGCAAAATAATATGCTTAGCAAAGATTGTACCTACTGCTATCACAAGACACACCAGAATGACCTGATTACGGCAATAATGGCTACAGACAGATTCAAATCTATCTTTATCATTATATGTATCAGATAACACTGGAAAAGTCGCATAAGTGAGCCAAAGTGATAACCCAAGTACACCAAGCACGACTTGATAAGCAGCGTTATACCAGCCAACTACAGCAGACCCTTTCATAAAGCCAAGCATTAATGTATCCATATTATAATATACTTGGCTCAACATATTAGAAGCTCCTATCGGGATAGCAGAGTGCAGGAACTTTCTCAAAAAAGCCACTCCTACACATAATTTTGGGACTCCAAATTGTGAATTAAAGATTAGCATTAGGAAAATAGTAGCTGCTATCCCTCCTATAACCCAGAACCATGGAATGAGTGAGAAATTCAGCCCCTTTTTTATTATAGATATTACAAGTATAAAATAAATTATATGGCTCAAAATTCGTGATACAGCTATGTATTTCATATCCTCTATCCCTTGGAAAACCCATTCTAACAACAGTGAAAAAGGAAATAGATAGAAGCCGTAAGAAATGATGAGTATTTTTATCTCATAAGTTTTAGGGATAAATATAGATAGTAAAACAAGCAAAAAAAATGATAAACAAGAGAGAACAAATCTTAAGCCTAAAATATTATTTACATAGTGTTGAAGATTGTTTTTATTCTTTGCTAACTCACGAGCACCTGCTGTTGTAACTCCTAAATCAGCAAGTAAAAGGAAGTAAGCTAAAATAGCTTGAGCAAATGACAGTTTGCCAAAGTTAATTGCTCCAAGTACTCTTGCCAGATATATAAGTACAACGAAACTTAAACCCTTACCTACAATATCTGCACCCAAAAGAACTATAAAGTTTTTCTCTATTTTATACTTTATCATTCAAGCAGTTGTTTATATAGCTTAACAAGTTTATCCTCACAGATAGACCAGTTATATTTCTTTTCAATCATAGACCTGCCATTTTTACCGTCTATACTTATTCTTTCAGGATTTTTGAAATAAAATTCTATTGCTTTAGCTATAGCTTCTACATCTGTCGGGTCTACACAGATACCACAGGTAGCAGATTCTACAATAGACTGAATTAGCTCAAAATTACTTGCAATTACAGGCTTGCCACTAGCCATATACTCATAAAGCTTTATAGGAATAGCCTGGGTATACATGATATGCACAGGCTGCCATAACACAAAACATATATCTACATCTTTTAGCCTGCTTGAGACCTCAGGATGAGGAACAAAGCCCGGTAGCTGTAAATCTATAAACTCTCTATTATTTTCACAGAATTTCTTAAGTTTTTTTCTTTCTCTTTTTGAACTAAAATTACCAAGAAGAAGCAAGGTAGATTTCACACTATTCCTCTTTGAGAAAATAACTGCAGATTCAGCTAACTTATTAATCCCCCTTGCAAAGGATAAACCACCAGCGTACCCAAGTACAAAGTTTGAAGGAACAAATCTTTTATGAGAAATTGTAAAAAGGGCTAATGGAGGATATTCTGGTATCAGTGCAGTCTTGTTATAACCAGCGTATTCTACATACCTCTCTCTTTTACCTTCATGGGTTATAATTAAGTCGGCTCGCTGATTTAATTTTTTATCCAAATACTTACGAAGCTTCATCTCTAATGGAGTCAATATAGGATAATTCTTGCATAGATAAGTTTCAGGATACCAGTCAAAAACTTCGTTTACCAAAATAGGTTTAGTTTGGCGAATTAATTTTAATATCCAGCAGATAAAAAGAACATTGAAGGTACAACAGTGATATATATTTGCTTGTTCTTTTAAACAGAGCCAAAATAAACGAAAATATTCGAGAGGTTTACATATCTTTAATCTGAGGAGTAAATCGTGAATTTTGAATCCCTTTATATTTATTCCTTCTACTTGGCTATTATAATTCAGTGTTGAACATATTATTGTTACATCATAACCTGCATTTTTAAGACTCCTTGCCTCTTTATAAAATACTCTGTCATCAAAAGGAGAATGAGACGAAGTGACCAAACATACTTTCATTATAGAATTACAAACAATGTAGACTAATCTCTATAGTTGGTAATCTATGATATGCCACTTTTTACCATCTTCTAAATATTCAAATATATAAGTCTTTCTATGTGGATATAGAATTTTTAATTTGTAATTCTTTTTATTTCCCAAGTCTTTTGCATATATAATGTCACCATCTTCAATATTTACTGTATTCCTGAAACTTACTGAGTTATAATTGTGCATGTTAATAATACCTATCCTATCGTCGTCTGTCACTATATCTCTGATAAATATTATTGCATTATGGATGTTATGCTTACGTACCTCGTTATAGCAACGATTGTTTGAGCCCCATAATTCAAAGACTTTTGTGGCTTGTGGCAGATAGGCAAATACAGAGATTAGAAATAATAAAGTAATAAGTGGCCTAATATTATGATTCATAGAGTCTATTTTACTTGCCGTGATTATCACAAGTAGGGGGACGATTTCGTGATAATAATGCGTCCCTATTGGTGAAGCTCCATGAAACCAGTACAGACTCATAAATATTACAGCACACCCAATTATACCTAATATAAGCTTGTCAAAATGAAGCCTCGGACGCCATAAGAATACAAAAATAAGTGAGAGTAGTGGCCAGCCAAATAGGTGTTGCGATAATACGAAGCAATTATAAAGTAAATTTATTAGCGCTTTCAGTGGTGTATGGCCAGGTATATTAAAAGTGGGTTCACCAATACCAATTCCAAAACCTACTGCATTTAGGGTTGGTATTTCTGCTAGAGAATAGCCATAATGTAATACATTACCTGTTAATATTAGATTATCGTATAATTGCAAAATCAACAGAGGGATAAAGCCAATGATAAATAAAATAGTAGTACCACTGTGTAAATTACCTTTATGCTTGGTTATTGTTAAGAATAAGAATATAATTATTGATAAGAAAAATGCAAGCGGAAGGGCTGGTCTTGATAAAAAAGCTACCCCTAAACTTAAGCCCCCAAATAGTGAAAACAATGAATTATGCGTCTTTATTAGCTTTACGATTAGAAATAGTGTAAGTAACGAGAAGAAAGTACTGGAATTTTGACTTAAATGGGAAGCTGAAAAAAACAAAAAAATAGGTGAAAGCATCATAAATATAGCTCCTGTACGAGCAGTAAGTGGACTAAACAAATCTTTAAGTAAAAAATATAAAATTATGAGCAACCCACTGCCCATCAAAGGACAAATTAGCCAAGTCGCATGAATAAGAAAGCCTATAAGTAATATTATTGAGTGACCCGGAGCCGTCATACTGAATCTTCTGCCCTGATTATTCACCATGCCATCATCAAAGAACTCGGGATAAGGAGGAGAAGGTGCCCACCTTTTTCCTGTTAGGAAAATTTTTGCTTGATTATATGCGGCAACATCGTCGGTTTGTGGGATATGGTCATAGTATTTATACGAGATGAAACTTGTAGCACATAGTGACAGTAGCCAAAGAGATAAGAGAAAATGGGGTTCTTTTAATCTGGTGATGTAGCTCGCATAGTCCAATAGATTTCGTAGCGGAACAATAAAGTAAAGAAAAGTAACTATGGGTAATAAGAGGATAGTGTGCCGAAGCTGACCAATGTAATGGCTGATTACTATGTGATTAAGAAATGAGAATCTATTTAACAAAAAAGGGATAATAGAGTATATGATAATAGAAATACAGGCTACAGATATTATAATTGGTATACCCTTTTTATCTAACAACTGCAATTTTACCTACCTTCTTAACACCGTCTTTTGTATAAGCTACAAATATATAAATACCACTTGCTACAAACTCATTATCAAGATTCCTGCCATCCCAAGTTGCAAAGGAACTTTTAATGTTTTCTATACTTTTTACAAACCTGCCTGAGAGAGTGTATATGTTTATCTTGCCACCCTTAATATCAAGAGCAGAAAACTCTATCTCTCTATACTTAGATAGCACAAATGGATTTGGATAAGCAATAAGATGTGAAAATGGAGGAGGAGTTATTCCTGTAGCAAACCGTGAAAGACCGTAATCTGTACTGACCCATAAAATGCCATAATATTTGTCAAATTCTACAGATTTACAGTTCTCGCTCACAAGCCCATGTTCTTTACCGTATTCATCAAATGTGCCAGCAGAATTTAATTTCTTAATACCTGCACCATCTATAGGAAACCAGATTCCACCCCTACTCTCTATTGTCATATCCCATACTACCCCACCCATATCAGCTGATGTATAGGAGCTAATAATTTTCTTATCCTTAATTCTGTAAACTCCACCTACTGTGCCTACCCAGATTTCACCTTTCTTATCAATGTTAATAAATGTAACACTTTCTATTGGAAGGCCAGGAATACGATAAAAGCCACCATCTTTTAGGAATATTGTTAGACCACTCTTATCAGTGCCTACCCATAAGTTTTTATCCAAATCAAATGATAAGGCTGTGATTTCAGAGGTATATTCGTTAGAGATAGTGATATCTACTGAATCATTTCTTATCCTCCGTATATATCCATCCCAGCACCCTACCCATAAATTATCAGCCCAATCTATACAAGCTCCACCAATGACATTTGCATATCCGCCACCATCAAGCCTGAATTTGACTATGGAATCGTTGGGTAATACTTTTACTATACCAAGTGTATTAGTCCAGTCCCAAGTTAATATCCACTTGTTGTTCTTACCATCTACTATTACTTTATATGGACCACCATCACCAAATCCCCAATCATTATTCTTATTGTATATCTTCCAACGCCAATTACTCCCAGCATAATAAAGTCTACTAATCTTATGGTCTGGATGATGAGTGCACCATATATTTGCATCTAAGTCTAATGCTATTCCAGAAAAATAATTTGATGCCGGACCATCTGGAATATAGCTATGTAAATCACCATCATATTTTGCTATCCCCTCCCCCCATGTCCCAACCCAGAGTGACGAATCAAACACAATAGACCTTGAATCAATAGATAATATATTTATCCACTCTACTCCACTCCACTTAAATACACCATAAGAAGTTGCAGCCCATAAACTCGTATCAGTTGAACAAAACTCGTAGACATGAAGAGTTGTGTCAACTACTTCCCAGCCTATAGGGGTGAGCTTTGCTATCCCTTTTGGTGTGCCAGCCCAATAACAGTCGCCCCAAGAAGTAATTGCTGTGACCGTATCGTTTGGTAATCCGTTGCTTGTATTATAAACTGTCCAGATTGTATCTCTTTTGCTTACTACTCCAATCCCTTTATTAGTGGCAAACCAGATTGAGTCACCTATTACTTCTATATCGTTAACTTCATTTGTAGGTTTAATTTCTTTTAGAGTAGATTTGCCTTCCTCAAATGGATCTCCCATTGTATCATATATCCAGACTTTTTTATCGTCGCTTGTCCCAACCCAAACTGTGTCACCATCTATAAATATAGACGAAAAACTATAACTCGATAAGCCATCAAGATAAATAAATTTTCTTACTCTCGTCATATCAGGAGACATCAAAGTAATACCACCATCTACACAGAGGAACCAGAGGTTTCCATGTAAATCTAACGAGACACGAGCTACATTATTGCTTAAAAGACCGGCTACATTCGTAATGTGAGTGAAACTGGCGTCTTCTTTATCAAAGATTAAACCACCACCTGTAGTAGCAGCATAGATTTTATCACCATTAGAGACTATATCATTGACTTCACTTGAATTCAGAAAACTTGTCCATTGGGATATGATAAATAGAATGATTAACATTGCCCAAATTGTAGCCTGTACCACATTAAAAGTCAAATATTTTTAATTGACAACCTTTAAATATATGATATCTTAATAATATAATGAACATATTGCTAATTTTTACTATTTTGGCAGGAACAAGTCTTAATTATCAAACTCTTAAGAAACAAATGGTAGAAGAACAAATCGTTGCCCGTGGAATTGAAGATACGCTTGTCTTAAAAGCTATGTTACATGTAGAAAGACATAAGTTTGTGCCAGAAAAATACAAAAAGCTTGCTTACACAGATAGACCGTTACCAATTGGATATGAACAGACTATATCTCAGCCCTATATTGTTGCGTTGATGACTTCGCTGTTAAATTTAAGTGGTAATGAAAAAGTGTTAGAAATAGGAACTGGAAGCGGCTACCAAGCTGCAATACTTGCAGAGATTGTATCTAAAGTCTATACAATAGAGATACTTAAACCTTTAGCAGAGAGTGCAGAGGTGCGATTGAATGGGATGGGATACAAGAACATATATGTTAAATGCGGCGACGGCTACAAAGGATGGCCAGAATATGCACCATTTGATGCTATAATAGTTACTTGCGCACCTGAACAGATTCCTCAACCTCTGATAGAGCAACTAAAAATTGGCGGTAAAATGGTAATCCCGGTAGGCAAACTTTATCAGGAACTCATCCTTATAACACGAACAGAAGACGGAATAAAGAAAGAACCTATCATCCCTGTCAGATTTGTCCCAATGCAAAGAGAAGCACAACAGGAGTGACTCAATAGCTCAACGGCTCAACAACTTTTTATAGGACAGTTGTTACATTGCTCAACACTACAATAGTGCTTGAAAATGTGAATCATGCCCTGAGAATAAACTTCCTTATCTAACTTCCGCTTTAGTAATAACTTCTTACTCATTAACTTTGTAATATTATTTTCTGGTAAAGGTCTGTACTCTCTATAGATTTGGAGAATTTCATCCCTATTTTCTTTATTTAGAACGGATATTACAGGAAGACATACATTTAGAATTATTATTCGGGCACAAGATTTACTAATCCTACTATTTTGGGAAAGTTTAGCTTCAATCTTTAATAAATTAGGAAAAGCGCTTATTAAGAAATTACATATACCCTCTTGAAGCACAGCGGCTAAAAAATAGCTTATCCCTTCTATTCTTCTTATAGGAAAATTAGGTGGCCTAACCTTGAAAAACTGCCACTCATCATCTATCATAGTTTCTATGAAATTATGTTTAATTTTATCCCACGCATCTCGGAACTTGTAGGGAAGTAAACCAGCTACTCCAAGTAAACTAACTTTTAATATTTTGACACGCTCTTTTTTCGGCTTTCCAGTTACTAAAGATATCAATTTCTCTATTGGTGCAAGTTTAGCAAGCCTTACGAAAGGTGGCTCATTCTTTACATAACCTAATGACTCCATTATCCCTATGTAAGTAGATTGATCAGGACCATAAGCTTTTATCAATTCATTAAATCTACATTCCCTTTCACTAAACCTCTTAATACCCCCCATTTCAAGAATATTTACCAGCATCTTAAATTTAGGTCTATAATTGCAAACAGCTTTTCTTTTACTTCCCATTTCTTTATTATACCTCTTTAGAAACCCAGAAAAATTAGTTCTAGTCAATTTTGAGATGTCCAGAGTTTCAACTGTAACCCCATCTTTGGTAATAGTTTTTTGTGTATTAGCATGAGCTACTACATGAAGTATTACATTATTATACTTTGGGTCAGTGTCATGTCCATGGTCAAACCAGTTGCTACTTGAAAGATGTAATTCAACATCGCCTGTCATCACTTTATTATTAAATTTGATAATAGCATGCTTAAAATCCGGACCATCTTCTTGATTTAAAGTGCCAACCGAAATAATCTTGATTGGTTTTTTACTTTCAGTTTTGAGCCCACTTTTTAACAACTGATGCTGCCAGAGCCAGCGAATAAAGGATTCAGTCAGCTCTTTCCTTTTTGCCATTCGGCATACCTGATTACACAGAAATAGGTGAAACTCCCAGCCTCACAGCAAGACTCTGGGTAATCAGCGTTCATTATTTCTTTTTTAATAGCCATGCTCTTACAAAATCATCAAGATTTCCATCCATTACTTCCTGAACACGGGTAGTCTCAACCTCAGTGCGATGGTCTTTTACAAGAGTATAAGGACAAAAGATATAGGAACGAATTTCTCTTGCCCAGCCTATTTCTTGTTTCTCTTTTGTAAATTTTTCAAGCTTTTTCTTTTCATTTTCAAGCTTTAACTGGTAAATTCTTGACCTCAGCACTTTAAGTGCATTTTGCTTGTTCTGGTATTGAGAACGCTCGGATTGACAAGTTACAACTATTCCAGTAGGTAAATGAGATATCCTGACAGCACTTGATACCTTGTTTACATGTTGCCCTCCATGACCTGACGCCCGAAATGTGTCAATTTTTAAGTCTTTTTCATTTAGTTCTACACTTATTTCATCCTCTATAAGGGGGCAAACAAAACAAGATGCAAAAGAGGTATGCCTGCGATGTGAGGCATCAAATGGAGAAATGCGAACTAAGCGGTGAACACCAGACTCACTCTTTAGCCAGCCGTAAGCATATTTGCCACTGACTTCAATTGTGGCATCCTTTAAACCGGCAACATCACCCGGTTCATATTGAAGGATATTTAACTTGAATTTCTTACTTTCAAGCCATCTCATATACATTCTAAACAACATTAATGCCCAATCACAAGATTCAGTGCCACCTGCACCAGGATGAATTGAAAGAAGAGCGTCACGATTGTCATCTTCAGAGGTGAAAACAAATTTTAGCTCAGTCGACGTGATTTTCTCTTCTAATTTATTGACCTCATGAACTACATCCTCACCAAGTTCAGCAAGTTCTTTTAAATCTTGGAACTCTTTTTGAATTTGGTCAAACTCTTTTACAAGCTCACGATGAGATGAAAGTTCCTCAGTTAGCTTTTTAGCTCTATGTTTATCAGACCAGAAACCAGGGGTGGTGAGTTCAGCATTTATTTTATCTATCTCTTTTCTATGTTTCTCTATTTCAAGAAAACTGTGTAATTCTGAAATCCTTTCAGTAAGCTCTTTCATTTCCATAATCATTACCCTGTCATTCTGAACGAAGCAAAGAATCTATCCATAACTAAACATCACAGATACAAGGAAGTTTGCCACACTTTGGACAGCTATTAGCGTAACGCTTAACTGCCTGTTCCATGTCAATTCCCTTTATATTTGCAAGAGAGAACAACCAAGCACAGACATCGGCAAACTCTTCTTGTAAACACTTATTTGTCCGCATAGCACGAGAAAGCTCACCAACCTCCTCTATAAACCAAGTAAATGTATCACGTAAACCACGACCGGCATCCTTCTCATAATATATATCATAGATAAGATTTTGAAACTCTTTTATCTCCATCCATCCTCCTTTAGTCTTCTAGTTAACTTTGGAACTATCTCAAACAGGTCGCCTACAATGCCAAGGTCTGCTACCTTAAATATTGGAGCAGATGGGTCTTTATTTATTGCTATTATACGCTCAGAAGAAATCATACCAGCTAAATGCTGGATAGCACCTGAGATTCCACAAGCTATATAGATTTTAGGCCTCACTGTCTTACCAGTTTGACCAATCTGATGTGAATACGAAATCCAGCCAGCATCTACAGGTAACCTTGACGACCCAACTGCTGCCCCCAGTACAGCAGCTAAATCTTCAATTAGCTTGAAATTTTCAGGAGCTTTTAGTCCCCTGCCACCGGATACTATAATATCAGCTTCTTGAAGATTTACATACTGAGTTACATCTTCAATAAATTTAAGCACCCTCGTCCTTGACACAAACTCTGTATTAGGTAAAATTTCTTCCACTATTTTACCATTTCTACCAGCTTTTCTATCAGCTTCTTTCATAACTTTATACCTTACTGTCGCCATCTGCGGTCTACTGGTTCTACATAATATAGTAGCCATTATATTGCCACCAAAGGCAGGACGCGTCTGAGTCAATAGACCAGTTTTTTTATCTATATCGAGCTCAGTGCAGTCAGCAGTCAAACCTGTCTTAAGACGAGCAGATACACTCGGAAATAAAGTCCTGCCTATAGAGGTTGCACCAGCTAAAAATATTTCAGGTTTATACTTTAGCACTAATCTTGTAATTGCTCGAGTATAAGACTCAACATTGAAACTATCAAGCTTTTCATTCTCTACTACATAAACCTTATCTGCACCCCTGGATATAAGCTCGGTCCCGATAAAATCGGAATTAACATTATGCCCTAAAAGGACACAAGAAAGTTCTACTCGAGGTCGCACCTCTCGAGATCGCACCTCTCCTAATTTATCAGCAAGTTCTCTGCCTTTGCTAAGGAGTTCAAAAACTACCCTATGAACCTTACCATTCGTTTGCTCCGCAAATATCCATACACCTTGATAATCTTGCTCTCTCTCTTTTTTCTTATCTACTTTTTCCATTTTTATAGCACCAAACTCACATACAGGAACACAAGCGCCACAAAGGTTGCAATTGTCTTTAATAAAAGCTAACCCATCTTTTATCTCTATAGCCTCATAAGGACAAGCAGAAACACATAAACCACACCCATTACACTTATCTTTTATGATTTTTATCACTTTGAGAGAAATATCACAAGATGCTTTACAGCCTCATCTACAGAGCCATTAAATACTTTGCCACCCCTATTTTGGTCAGGAGTAAATATACGGACTACACAGGTCGGAGACCCAATTAGACCTACTTCATCAGCTTTTACATCTATCTCTTTAACTCCCCAAACAGGAATCTCAGTCTTTTTTGCTCTCAATTTGCCACTTAAACTTGGAAGCCGCGGCTCATTTATCTCTTTTACAACTGTGAATAATGCAGGTAGGGAAGTTTCAACAAGCTCAACCCCTCGCTCAACTAACCTTTCTACTATTGCATACTTTTGCGTTATTTCTGCAATTTTCCTGACAAAAGTAACTACAGGAATACCCAAAAATTCGGCTACCTCCGGTCCTACTTGGCCAGTATCACCATCTACTGCTTGCTTGCCACATAGGATAAGGTCAAAGTTGCCAATCTTCATTATTGCTGTTGCAAGAGTATAAGAAGTAGCTAAAGTATCTGAGCCAGCAAATTTAGGGTCAGAGATAAGAAATGCAGCATCTACACCCATTGAAATAGCCTCTTTAAGTGCTTCTTTTGCCTGAAGAGGACCCATTGAGATTGCAGTTACATTACCACCTAATTTCTCTTTTATTCTTATTCCTTCCTCTATAGCATACATATCAAATGGGTTTACAATTGATGGCACCCCCTCTCTCATAATAGTGTTCGTTTCGGGATTGATTTTAATTTCTACAGATTGCGATATATCCGGAACTTGCTTGATACAGACTATTATGTTCATTAGGCACCAAATTTCTTAAGCTTTAGTGCATAGGCAAGCATTAAAGTGAGTGCATGGATTGCATTAAATCGGCCTAACCCACCACTCATACACTCTCTTTCTGTAAACCTCTTAGCTGAATCCGGAATTACCCACTTTGAATAAAGTAAAAAAGGATTCGGATGCCAAGAATGTGCCTTCAAAAGGGCAGGCGTTGAGTGGTCACCAGTGACAACAAATACAGCTGGACTGAGATCAAGAAACTCAGGAATACGCCTATCTATCTCCTCAATTAGTTTTACCTTAGCATCAAAATTGCCATCTTCACCTAAACTATCTGTCCTTTTTATATGTAGATAAAAGAAATCGTAATCTTTAAAATGCTTCTTTAAAGTAGAAATCTCATCATCAATACTCGGCCCAGTATCTAACACAGCCATACCCACAAGCCTTGCAAGCCCACAATACATAGGATAACTTGCAATTGCAGCGGGTGTCAACTTAAACCTATCTTGCATTGAAGGGATAACAGGAGGCTTGGCAAAACCACGAAGAAGTACCATATTTGCGGGTGGAGAGAGAACTTTTCTTACTATATTTACAAAACTATTAACGACACGCGCAGTCTTCTCAGCATCAGGCACTATAGCTTCACATATATTTGGAGGAGTACCAACTTTTTGAGGGTCAGTCTCTGTTACCCTATCATCAAGTCTATCCCCACTGAGCACAAGGACAAACCTGTGTTCCTTACCAGGTGTTATCTCAACCTTTACATCTTCAATTTGTTTTATATTCGCCTTTAACCTATCACATATTTTCTTATTTTCTTCAGTAGATATCCTACCAGCCCGCCTATCCGTAATTATTCCATTTTTATCAACTGTAGCAAAGTTGCCACGAGCCGCAACAGTAGAAGAGTCAAGACTTATTCCAACACCTAAAGCCTCAAGCACTCCTCTACCTATCTGATATTTAACTGGATCATATCCAAAAAGGGAGAGATGAGCAGGCCCAGAGCCAGGTGTTATCCCAGGAGCTACAGGGTCTGTTACCCCAGTAACAGATATTTGGGTAAGTTTATCTAAATTTGGAGTGGACGCAGTCTCAAGCTCAGTAAAGCCAGCTTTCGGAACTCCACCAACACCATCCAAAACAAGTAACAAAATTTTAGATTCCGTCTTTACAGCCAACTCTTCTATCATATAAAAATTATATCCCTAAACCATTGAACTGTCAAGTAAAATAGTAGCTAACATGTAACTCAAGGCTTTAGCCTTGACACCCCATTCTCAGTACACATCAATGATTTCTCAGTGTAAATCAATCTACAAATTACTTGACTTTTAGTGAATTAAATATTATTTTAAAATAGATGAAATCACGAGGAAGACAACTTAGTCCTTGGATAAATATTAAAAAACGAGTAAGAAGGTTTGAAATTCTTGTTAAAACTGGAAGTAGTGTCATGATATTTTTGGCAAGTTTTGGAGGTGGACTATTCTTATATCTTGTTTTAGACTACATATTCTTTTTACCATCATGGATTAGATTATTATCACTTATTCTTGTATCTATAGTTAGTATCAGTTTTGTAGCAAAAGCCATTCTATCTAAATTTGACCCCATTAATGAACTTGAAAAAAATTTTCCAAAATTTAATGGACAACTGCTTGCTTCTATCTCATATTATCCAGAAATACTCGGATATTCTGATGAGCTCATATATGAAGTAAGGAGACAGACAGAGAGGATGCTGAAATCTATAAATATTAGAAGCGAAGTTAAAAGAAAATTGAAACCATTGGTCAAATTACCTATCATTAGTTGCGCACTCACTGTTGCTTTTATCTTATTTCTACCATCTCCTAAATCTATATGGGTGAAAAGATTTTTTAGCCCAAATCATAAGTTCATATCACTTACTGTATATCCGGGTGATAAAATAGTAACTTATGGTGACTCTTTAGAGATAAGGGTTACAGCCAAGGAAATAGTGCCAAGAAAGTTAGCTATTGTAGTAGATGGAAACTATATTACTCTTTACAAAAAATTTGGCTTCAAAACTACTATGCAACAAATAACGCAAGATATTATATATTATGCAAGAGTTAGTGATGTATCAAGTGATACACATAAAATTTTGGTCACTATTAGACCGTGGGTCAAGGATTTAAATCTCGTGTATAACTATCCAGAGTATACAAAAATTGCACAAGTCAAAACTACGAGTCCTATTATAGAAGCCCTATATGGAACAAGAATAGAAATTGAAGGCGAAGCAAACATAAATTTGAAGAAGGCAAGCCTACAGTTTAATAAAACACCTGATATACCATTAGAAGTGGAAGGCAAAAGATTTAAAGCAAGCTTTAATGCGACACATAATGATAGTTACCGAATATTTCTATCAGCAGCTAACGGGTTAGAAAATTTAAACCCTGAATCATATCCAATTAGGGTATGGAATGATGAGCCACCAAAGGTTGATATACTATTTCCAGCTACTGATATTGAAATGCCAGCAACTATGAAAATTCCGATAATCTTCCATACTATAGATGATTATGGAATATCTAAGTCAAAGCTTGTTACTGACAAAGGTGAACAGCTTATAACAAATGAAATTGGTCCGGATACAGTGATTAGTTATAATTGGGATGTCTCTGGATTTGAATTGCTTCCAGCTGATATATTAAAATATTGGATTGAAGTTTACGATAATGATGCTTTCAAAGGCCCTAAATGCGCAAAATCTGAGACTTATAAAATTTATTTCCCTACTGTTGAGGACATATATAAACAAGTGACTGGCGAACAAGCAAAGACAATGGATGAACTACAGAAAGTGATTGAAGACTTGAAAGCAGTCAGCGAACGATTGGAGACAATAACACCACAGACTGGGATACAGGAACTTAGCTGGGAGGAGAAGGAAAAGATAAAAGAGGTAATTGAGAAAGGAAAAGAAATTGAGAAAAAAATAGAAGGGCTTAAGAGTGACTTAAATGAACTTTATAAAAGAATGGAAAATACGATGTGGGTTGATAAGGATTTAATGGATAAAGTTAAAGAACTGCAAACACTATTCGCTGAACTTAACCTACCGGAACTAAATGAAGCTATCCGGAAACTTGAGGAAGCAGTGCAGAAAAATCCAGAAATGTTAGCTGATGCAATTAAGAACTTAAACTTGACACAAGATGAACTTAGAAAAAGGATTGAAAACACTATTGAGTTACTTAAAAAATTTAAACAAGAGCAGATGCTTAAATCTTTGGCAGAAGAGGCTTCAAAACTACAGGAATGGCAACAAAGTATAAATGAGAAGACTGAGAGGGGGGAGGAGGCTTTAACTGAGCTTGCCAAAGAGGAACAAGCGTTAAGCGAAGAGTTAGCTAAACTTGCACAGGAGTTAGATAAACTATCAAAAGAGTCAACATCATTAAAAGAAAATTTAGAACAAGAGGAGAGACGAGCCAGTGAAATTCGGTCTCAACTTAACCAAGCCGCAAATGAACTTGCAAAATCAAGTAGACCAATAAAACTACAGCAAAGAATATTAGAACAGCTGTCAAGGCTGACATCAAACCTTAACTCTCTGTATCAACAAATGATACAACAGGGAAAGGAACAGGTTGCACAACAGATAAAGAGACTTGAAAATGAGCTGCTGTTTTTGTCGGTTGAGGAAGAAGGATTAGGAAAAGTAAAGACCTTTCAGAGTGGGGTAGGTTTGGGTCTCCCGACCCAAACTGAAGGTGACTTACTTGATATGGCGTTTAGACAAGAAGCATTAATCAAAGGGACTAAAAATGTAAGTGATGAACTAAAATCATTAATGACCATTACCCCATTTATATCCTCATCTGCAATGCAACATATATCAAACTCTTTAAGCTCAATGGAATCTGCTAAACGAGGGTTTGAAGAACGTAATCTGGCAAAAGCACAGATGTCGCAGAAAATAGCAATGGCTGAACTTAACAAAGCAGTTACTGAACTTATGAAGGCTGAAGACGCTTTACAATCTGCATCATCTGCTTATGGGATGCAAGAACTGATGCAACAATTGGCACAATTGACACAGAAACAACAAGGATTGAATCAGATGATACAATCACTTCTGCCAATGAGCTTGGCACCAAGTGAACAGATGCAAGCTCTCGCTGACCTCATAGGACAACAGCAAGCAATATCAGAGGAGCTTAAGCAAATAGCAGAAGGCTTGAAAGGGAAAGTGCTCGGTGACCTCGGTGGGGTAGCGCAAGAGATGGAGAAGCTCGCAAAAGATTTACAAAAAGGAATTACAGATGAAATTGTAAAAAGACAAGAGGATATTTTAAAGCACTTGTTGGATGCACAAAAATCTATCTATACAAAGAAATACTCAAGACGAAGAATATCAGAACCAGGTGAAAACTTTACTAACCTACCATCGCCTCCACAACCAAAACTTGTCACCAAGAGAGGTATATCACAAAAGGATATTATAAAGGCTTTAAAAGAGAAGTATCCAAAAGAATACGAATCACTCATCCGTGCTTACTTCCGAATACTATCTACAGAATAAGAAGCAATTTTAAAGTTGTAAGACTTGGCTATTCTTATCTTAAATCTTTTAAAATAAAAATTAGTAGCCCGTCACCATTATTTCATATAAATTTTCTCTTTTTTACACAATGATCCTACCCCCTATTACCCAAAATGCTTCCGAGTCCAATACCAACACATGATTTGAAAAAAGAACATTCCTGCTTAAGTAATTTCCCTGTTACCCAGACACAAGAACTCCCTAACAGTATATTTCCTATCGTACAATACTTTATAAACACAATTGCACATTCTCGAGATTGATAAGGATAACGTTCACTCATATAGGCATTAAGTATTGCAAAAGTTGAACCTATACTTGTCCCTATCCCTGCTGCTCCAAATTCTACCCCATAAATTCCAGCTTGCTTCCACACAGATATATTGTTATTCTCACTCACTTTTGGACCTTGCAGAGATAAATTACTGAAATAAAGATAATCACTCGCGTGCAAACATCACGAGTCTACTCTGTAAGGAGAAACAGGGAAAGCAAAAGTATTTGTACCGATGAAGAAGAATATTTTCCGAACACATTCCAGCTATAAGAAGCTTCTATTTTGAACGCTTATCCACATAATATAACAATATTTACGGCTAATATTGTTAAAAATCCTTTTTTATACATGCTTCATCCTATTTTTCTTAAATATGATATTTATATTAATCCATTTTCTCACAGGAATCTGTATCTCTGTCAGTAATTCAGGTTCAGGAGTGTTCTTTGGACAGCTGATATAAACTTCTCTACACGGACCAATACATTTATAGCCTTCTTTGTTAATCCATTGATAGATTTCTACCCAGCTTTTACCTATTGTAGCATAAGACCCTTTTTGTAGAATAAGACCCTTTGTGAGTTATGACAGCAACTTCAACTGCTAGGAACTCCTTTACTTTTTTAATTTTTATGTCTGTTATTTCGCTTCCTCTTCTTTTACTTTTTCCTCTTTTTCTGCCGTTACTTCTTCTACTACTTTCTCAGGTGGCTTTTCTTCAAATACTCTTGGCATAAGGACTGTAGCTACCACGGAATCAAGACTTATGGTGAACTTGCCTTTTATTGGAGGTAAATCCTTTAGATGAATAGAATCGCCTATCTTTAGGTTGCTCACATCTACTTTAATTTCCTCTTGTATATCCTCAGGGAGACATTCAACTTCAACCTCAGATAATATATGCTCCAATATACCACCCTGCTCTTTTACTCCAATTGGAATGCCTTCAAATACTATCGGAATCCTAACTTTTACTTTCTCACCTTTACGTAAGTGTTGAAAATCAACATGGATTATTTTTGAGGTTACCGGGTCCCATTGCACATCTTTGACTATCACATCCAGCTTTTTGCCAAAATCAAGAGTGAAATGCTCAGTCTCACCTATCAGTTTAAGTTCATTTTCATCAACTTGAAGAAGAACTGGCTCTTCTCCATGCCCATAGACGATAACGGGTATCTTGTTCTTGTTCCTAAGCCTTTTTACTTCCCTTTTACCTTTTTTTGTCCTGATCTCTGCTTTTAACTTCATGGTTTACCTCTAGCTATTAGATAAAAAGGGAACTCACTGATGTCTCTTTATGAATTCTTAATATTGCTTCGCCCAATAAGTTAGCTATCGAAAGGACTTCAATTTTAGGTGAGTTATTCTTGAGCGGAAGGGTATCTGTGACAAATAATTTTTTAAGCTCTGATTCTTCTATTTTTTGGGTCGCAGTTCCTGAAAGTACTGGATGTGTACAATAACAGTAAATATTATTTGCTCCCTCTCGTTTTAAAGCGTAAGCAGCATTTACAATTGTGCCTCCTGTAGATATTATATCATCTACAAGAAGAACATCCTTATCACTCACATCACCTACAACATTTGTCACATAAGCCTCATCAGGGGCAGGTCTGCGCTTGTTGATAATAGCAAGCGGTAAATTACCCATACGCTTTGCAAGTCCCTCAGCTCGCTTGGCACCACCTACATCAGGAGCTACAATTATAAGGTTTTTTAATTCCATCTTCTTGAACCGCTCTAAAATGACAGGTGTAGCGTATAAATGGTCTACAGGGATGTCAAAGAAGCCTTGAATTTGGGCTGCATGCAAATCTACAGTTAGTATTCTATCTGCTCTGGCTGTCCTTATAAGGTTTGCAATTAGTTTTGACGAGATTGGGACCCTGGGTTCATCTTTTTTATCTTGACGTGCATATCCAAAATAAGGAATTACTGCGGTTATCCTTTTTGCTGATGCCCTACATGCAGCATCTATCATTAGAAGGAGCTCAAGCAGATTTTCTGCTGGTGGATGAGTAGATTGGACTATAAATACATCTACTCCTCTCACATTTTCACCAATCTTTACCTCAATCTCACCATCTGAAAACCTATCTACTACAGCATCAGCTAACGGTAAGCCTAAATATTTACATATCCCTTTTGCTAAATCAGGATTTGAACTCCCGGTTAAAACTTTTAATTCATTCATTTAACCCCCATTTTAACTCGAGGGGATGGATTCGAACCACCATTAATGGCTCCAAAGGCCACTGTCCTGCCATTAGACGACCCTCGAAATTACAGTGGATAGTGGAAAGTGGGCAGTGTTATTCTTTGGTCGCTGTGGACTTCAATGCCTTTTTATACTCATCAATAACTGCCTTCTCTATCTCCTCACGTGTCTCATTGTTAAGAGGATGTGCAATATCCTTGAAACTGCCATTCCCAAGCTTTCTTGAAGGCATTGCAACAAAAAGACCTTTTGTCCCCTCTATTACTCTTAAATCAGTTACAACAAAGCAATCGTCAATTGTGATTGAGGCAAATGCTTTAAGCTTGGGCTCGTCACGCAGAGTTATCTTTACTCCGGTAATCTCCATCTTGTCCTCCTATAGCACAGTGATTAGTGCCAATCTGATGGGTACACTTACCACTACTCACTTGCCACTGCTATTAACTGCATTTACAAGTTTAACATCAAGACCTATAAATTTCTTATTAAGTTTTATATCTCTTTCCTGTAAAATTCCGTAAACACAAGAACCACTGCCAGAGAGTGAAGCCCCTAAGGCACCTAATTTAAGTATATTCTCTTTTATTTCTTGCAATTTGGGATAAGTCTGAAATACCAATTGCTCAAAGTCATTATAAAGATTTTGGCTCAACTCCTTAATATTCCCGTTTAAAATAGCATTTTTTGAAATCTTAAAGTTACATCGCTCTTTTGTCAAGTAATTTTTTACCTCCTTATAAGCCCATGCAGTAGAAATAGAAAATTTGGGGTAAACTAAAATAAACCAGAGAGGTGCTTCTAAATGGGGGAGAGGCGTTATAATATCACCTCTTCCTTTTATAAATGCTATACCACCTTTAAGAAAGAATGGAACATCAGAACCTAGTTCTAATGCAAGCTTAAAAAGAGCATCGTAACTCAAAAGATTGCCAAAAAGATTGTTTAATCCAACAAGCGTCTTAGCTGCACAGGAACTACCACCACCTAAACCGGCACCAATCCAGATTTGCTTTGTGAGGTTGATTTTGACGCCAGTTTTAATACGCATTCGTGTTAGAAAGAGATTAGCGGCTTTAAAACACATATTCTCTTTACCATATGGAGGACAATTAGATGAAAAATCAATTCCATGGCTATTCTTAGAAATCTCAAGTTCGTCAAAAAAATTAATAGTCTGCATAATAGTCTCAATATTATGATACCCATCAGGTCTCTCACCTACAATTTTAAGCCCCAAATTTACTTTAGCATAAGCTTTAAGTAACATTATTATTTATAGGAATGTTGAATTTGTACTGTTATTTTAAGATAGCCAATTTTCAAGCTTTAGCCCTTGAATTCTATGAAAATCAGCGTCATCTGAAACAAGGATCAAGTTACTGGTTTTTGTTGTGGAAGCAATTAAAATATCCGCATCTTCAATAAGTTTTCCTCTCTGTTGCAAATTTGCGTAAATTTCCGCAGCTTCGTCAAAAACAGACTGAGTATCTAATAAAATCAAACCAAATTTTTTACAAAGTATATGAAATTTCTCTAACTGTGATGTAGCTTTAGCAGCCAAAAGACCTCTTTTTATTTCATAGTAACTTATTCCATTTATATAAATTTCCTCCCCTTCTATCACAACTCTTTGGACTTTTCTTTTGACTTTTTCATCTCCTTTTAATATTGCTGTAATGATATTTGTATCAAGCACATATGTCATTTAAAAAGAGACCTACGTTTCACTGCTTCCTCAAAAGTTTCCCTTTGTTTGGGAGATAACTCATCTAACATACCAAAAACAGTCTCTAATACATCGAGCTTTTCGAATAGAGAAACAAGGTTGCTAACTACCTTTGTATTTTCAAAGATATGTGGAATAGTATTATTCCATTCCTTCAACATTTGTTTTTCGAAACTACTAAACTCCTTTATCTCTTTTTTATTATAGATTTTTCCTACCTGTGCTATTGGCATTTCAATCCTTTTTCAAAGAATAAAGGAATAATAAAATTAGTCCACCAACCAAAAATCCTGTAAGAAGATCCTGAGTTTTTTTATCTTGTATTAACCGTTGAATCCTCTGGGATACTTCTGATATTGTACTCAAAGGATTACTACGATTTATTACAATTTTTTTACAAGAAGAATTAATTGGAACCTTAGCATCAGCCACTAAAAGAAGAGGTTTACGAGGCGTTAAATTTTGACCATAAACAACTTCTGTATTAACCCATTGAGAATGATGTCCTTCTTGGCTGGCTATGGCAATTATATAGTTTGCCTTTTTTATTTCCTTTTTAATATCTTCGGGAACGACATTATCTGGCTTCCAATCTCTGCGGGGGATAAAAGGAACTGCCCCCCGCCGGGCTACTTCTTCAGCCATTGCATCTACTAAAGCAAGCTCCCTTGGTGCTACACTATGACTGATAAAAATCCTAATTGACATTCTGATACTTTTGCCTCTATCAACTTATCTCTTCTTTCTGTTTTGGTTTTTTAAACACAGCTATAGGAATACCGATAGCTATAAATATACATCCTATAAAACCTATTATCAATCCCTTTGTTTTTGCTCTCTCAAACTTAATAAGTTGCTCAAAACCTTCTATTATCTCGAGTACATCGTGTGGAGTTAACCTCTTTCATTCCTCAAATCCATATTCCTCAAATCTGCTTTTGTAACTGCTATGGCTTCATTTATATCACAACCCAACACATTTTTTACCATTAATCTCTCTAGGTAGTTTAAAATACCCAAATAAACTCCACTGACTATCAGTATCAGTACTCCTATTTTTATCAAATTTAATCCTCTTTTTCTCCCTTTTTCCTAAAAATTGTACAGTATAAATCCAAAATGTCAATCTTTTTCTCTCGTTATCTCTGTTTCAACTATTTCACATATTATGTGTCCGATAAGAATATGAGCTTCCTGAATCCGTTGTGTATTAGAAGAAGGGACTTTTATTCCAATATCTACGAGCTTCACAAGTTTATCACCTTTCTCACCTGTTAGTCCAATTGTATAAATACCTATAGATTTAGATACTTCTACTGCTTTAATTATATTTGGTGATTCACCTGAAGTTGAGATTGCAATTAGGACATCGCCTTTTTTGCCAAGTGATTCAATTTGTCGCGCAAAGACAATGTCAAATGAAGTATCATTCGGGATAGCTGTTAAAAGCGAGGTGTTTGTTGTAAGTGCAATAGCTGGAAAACTTTGCCTTTCTTTTTGTAATTTTGCAACAAATTCGCAAGCAAGATGCTGAGAATCTGCTGCTGACCCTCCATTACCACAGAGAAGAATTTTTTTGCCCTGCCTTAAAGCCTTAAGCACAATGTTTGTTGCCATTCCAATTTCAACTGTTTTTTTCTTTAATAGTTCTTTTGTACGAATACTTTCATCTATTATTCTTAAAACTTCACGCTTATAATTTTGCATTTTCTTTGATGTATTCATTTAACGCCTCCTCCCACGGCCTTAAAGGTTTGCCAAAAACTCTGTCCCACACAAAATTTAGTAGTCTCCAATTATATGGCCTTTTTGCTGGCTTTTTAAGTTTTTGAGAACTTATTGGTAGAACCTCACAACTGATTTTAGAAATTTTAATTATAGCCTGCGCAAATTCATACCAAGAACAACAGTCAGAATTTGTGATATGATAAATTCCAAAATATTTGGTTTTGATTAATTTCTGAATTGCATGTGCAATGTCTTTAGTATAAGTCGGTGCCCCAATCTGGTCGTCAACTACTTCAATTTTATGCGTCTCCTTACCTTTTTTAACAACCGTATCAACAAAATTTTTACCCCATTTCCCATAAAGACCGGATGTCCTAATAATCCAAAATTTTTCTAAAAGCTTCTTAACCCATAACTCACCGTCAAGTTTTGTCTTACCATAAATATTTATAGGATTTGGTGAATCCCATTCCAAATAAGGGGTAGGTTTCTTACCATCAAAAATATAATCAGTTGAAATATAAAGAATTGGAACCCTAAGCTCCTGACAGGCAAGACATACATTCTTTGTCCCTATAGAATTAACTTTACAGGCTCGTTTGGGATTGAGTTCACAGCCATCTACATCAGTATAGGCAGCAAGATGAATTACAAGAGATGGATTTAGATTAACAATACTTTGAATACTTTTAGTAAGAGTAATGTCTAAGTTATGTATGTCAGTAGGAATAAGTATATAATCCTTAAGGAGTGGTATCAGGTCTCTTCCAAGCATCCCTGATGCACCAGTAATTAGGATTTCCTTTTTTACGGTTGGCGACATAATTATTTATCTCAAGCAAAGCATCTACTGATACACCGGCATCACCCCACCAGCCATCAAATATTTCATAAGTTAGCTTTCCACATTTTGCATACCAATCGTTTACATCGCTGATTTCAAGTTCACCACGAGCTGATGGCTTAAGACTACGAATTATATCAAATACCTGTGAGCCATACATATATACGCCTATAACAGCGTAATTTGAGAGCAGTGCTGATGGCTTTTCAATTACTTTTCTAATTGTTTTACCTTCAATAATAGGTACTCCATAATCACTTGGGTTCGGTACTTCTTTTAAAAGAACTTTTGCACCATCCTCAACTTCAAATTGCTTTACTGCATGAGCTATACTACCGTCCAGAATATTATCTCCAAGTATAACAACAAATTTATCATCCCCTATGAATTCTGATGTCAAAAGAATTGCATGAGCAATCCCTTTCTCTTCTTCTTGATATGTGTAACCGAGCCTTTTTAGCCCCAATTGCCTACCATCGCCAAGTAACCGTAAGAAGTCGCCTGCTGAGTTACCGCCGGTCACAAGTATCACTTCCTTAATTCCTGCATCCACAAGTGTAAAAATTGGGTAACATATCATTGGCATATCATACACAGGGAGTAGGTGCTTGTTAGTTATTTTTGTCAGTGGATAAAGCCTTGTACCAAGACCACCTGCAAGAACTACACCTTTCATATATTCAGGTCTCTTTGATTCTATATCCTTTTTCTTTTAAATATTTAATAGATTGTTTTAGAAATCCTTGTGCATTTTTAACATGGTTTGCTGTCTCTTTCTTAGATATTTCTTTAATAACTTCATAATCCTCCTATTTGCCTGTCTTTAAAAGCATCAAGAAGATAGGAATGAAGATTTAATGATAACAACTTTGTCTTAGTAAAGTGTTTTCCAAAAACTGCTATTACTGCAGAGTGTTTAGAAAAACTTAAATTTTTTGTAAGAAGAAGTGCTTCAGCACAATAAAACATAGAGTAGTAAGCTCTTGAAATAGAAAAATCGTAATCTTTTCTTTTATATAGCACTTCCGCTACTTCAAGACTCCGCTGGGCTTTGTGAATTAGTCTTTTGACTTCCTCTTCATTCATACAGAAACTACCTTTTTCTTGATGTTTATGAGAAACGGTGTTCTATACTTTTGATATTCTTCTTGTGAGAACAAAAATTCTGAAATTACAACATCGTATTTCAGAGATAAATTATTTGAGACATTTCTTATTCCCATTTTTTCTTTAAAACACGGTTCACTTTTAAGAACAATAGCTATATCTATATCAGACCCTGCTTTTGCTTCATTTCTTCCGTGAGACCCAAATAATAATATCCTTTCCAAATTATCGCTGCTAATTTTTCTAATAGCTTCCTTAAATTCGCTCAGAATAAGCTTAATTTTACTATTCATTTTATTTTATGAATTGCAGCCGCAAAATCTTTGGCTAATTGAGGCTCCTTTTGCAATACATCTCCTATCACAACTCCTTGCGCACCGGCAGCAACTTTTGACTTGGCATCAGCTGGAGTCCTAATTCCACCGCCTACAATAATTGGTATAGTTATATAATCCCTGACCTCGCGTATCATTTGATTTGGAACAGAGTTGCTGGCACCACTACCTGCGTCAAGATATACAAGTTTCATTCCCAAATATTCAGTTGCAAGTGCATGATATTTTGCAATGTCAGGTTTATCTCTTGGAATTGGTAGCGTATGACTCATAAACAAGACACTGGTCAGATTACCTGATTCTATAAGTAAATATCCTGTAGGTATAACTTCAAGCCCAAATTCCTTAATAATTGGTGAAGCCTTTACATGTTCACCTATTAGATATTCTGGATTCCTGCCAGAGATTAACGATAAAAATAAGATGGCATCTGCATGCTTTGAGAGCTGAGTTGAATTTCCGGGAAAGATAATAACAGGTACAGTTGAATGAGATTTGACTAGTTTTGTGAACTCGTCAAAATTAGGCTTCTCTATTGTACTTCCACCAACTAATATTGCATCCGCCCCATTAGCACATATGTTTTTAATTTTGGATTCTATACCCTGTAAATTTATGTCAGGGTCAAGTGGGACTAAAAAGGCTGCTCCTTTTTGCTTAAAAATACGAGTTAGATACGAATAAACCACTTATCTTTTGGAGTGCAAAATCGGTGATTTTGCGCAATCCTTAACTTTTTAGTTTTTTAAAACAACCCCGGCAGCACCTACTCTCCCATACCGCTTCCAGTATAGTACCATCGGCCTCTGGGGCTTAACTGCCGTGTTCGGAATGGGAACGGGTGTGGCCCCCAAAGTATAGCCGCCGGGAACAGTTTACATTTTAAAATATCACTTTTAAAGCTTTTGTCAAGTAAAAAGAAACCAAAGATGACACAGATTTTCACAAGATAAAGATAAATTATAAGAACAAATCTGGTGCTAATCTTGTGTAATCTTGTGATTTATACTTTCATAGTATATTAAGTTTTATAGTTTATTTATTACAAGTCCAGTGATAAGTTTAGGATAAAAGTCGGTTGATTTCTGAGGCATTACTTCACGACATGCTGAAATTTTACGCACCTCTTCTATACGGGTTGGATTTAAGATAAAAAATAAATCATATTTGCCAGCCTTTACACCTTCTATACCTTCGTCTATATCCCTCAAATAGTCTATATTTTCCTTCCTTGCTATCTTTTCCTTTGAAATCATTAGCACATGCTCAATGATTACAGAGTGCAGAACAGTTACATCTAAAGTCTTATACTCATAGGTTCTGTCCTTGCTGACAAATTTGTCCATTAAGTTAGCATTTTTTAATTTTAGAACCCAAAACTTACCATTATATAAGCCAAATACATGCTTTTTACCTGAAAGTGCAGTTAAAACTGATTCTTTGGAATTGTGTTCTTTGACAGCAAAAAATTTAGTAACTTTATCTATAAATCCCTCAGTTGATATGCCATAAATTGCTCTGTGGGTGGGTAAAATTAAAAGACCAGGGTCCTCCATTGATACAAAGGTTACCATCCTATGGGTTGCGGTTGGGTTTTCTTTTGAATAATTAAGTGCTGTCTCATATCTATGATGCCCATCTGCAATGAGTAATGTTTTTGTTGCCATTAATCGCTGAATACTTGAAATTGTCTCTTCATCCCATATTCTCCATAGCTTATGGGAGACTCTTTTTTCATAAGATTCGGAGATATCAATTAATGGAGGAGTAGCAGAGATTTTGGCGTCAATTAAATTTGATATTTTATTTTCTATATCCGAATAAAGCATAAATATTTGACCAAAGTTGGCGCGTGTTGCACGGAGCAATTTTAATCTATCTTCTTTAGGAGCAGATAGAGTACGTTCATGGGGTAAGACTACGCCTGTAGAAAAATCTTCAAGCTTTAATATTGCAACAAACCCTTTACGGAGTTTAGACTCACCTTGTGGAGTAATATATTCTTGAAAATAAGGATAAATTGACGGCTCTTTATCTTGAATTAATATACCTTCATCCTGCCATTGTTCAAAAAATGTATTCGCTCCAGTATACGGGTCTTTCTCTTTATTAAGCTCAATCCTAATAATATTATACTCACTTTTTTTATAATATGCTTCCTGCATACTGGGTGTGATTTTATCATAAGGTTGAGTGACTACATCAGATAAATTAACTTTCTCTTGATTATATCTTATCCCTTTAAACGGCTTAATCTCTGCCATTTTTGCTCCCCCTTATCTTAACTTTTTTAATTTTTTAAATCTTTCTTTAAAGTCTGAGGCATACTCATTTCTTAAAGTATCTGCTAAGCATTCCATTCTTTTCCAATCAAGGTTATCACTTTGAGCTTCTATAAGTTCTTTTATATCTTGTTCGTCAAATCTTGTTAGCTTCCTTCTACCCAATTTATAAAGAATTAACTCCTCTGGTCGAGCTACTCTCCATTTCTTGCCAAATATCTTAACTTCTACAGCTCTTTCCAATGCCACACGGTCAATAGTTATAGCTTGCAATCCTGAGATCGATTGAATGACTGGTCTTCTCATCTCTAAACTTAACTGGCAATCCTTTTAATAGTCTTTCTGCAAGATCCATTTTATACTCGCCTTCATCCTTCCTGCTACGCATTTCCTTTATAAACTCGATGAGCCACTTGAGTATCTTAGTCTTTTTCTCTTTTGGTAATTTCTTCCACTCCTCTGCTTGCTCCTCACTTATCTCCTCGTAAGCCTTGTCAATTTCGGCTTGGTTAATAGGTTTAATGCATTCCATACTGTTCTTGCCAGTAATACAACTATCCTTATTCCTGATGAGTTTCTTGAATTTTACACATTCCCAGCCTCTTTCTGTCAAAATTAGGTGCTCACATTTCGGTATCTCGTCTCCTTTTTAACATTCCTTGAAAGCTATTAACGGATTAATAAAATAGGATATAAATTTTCCTTTATGCGGTCATATTCATGACCAATCTCCTCTGCAAGCTTATACTTTGATTTCTTAATCACTATCATCTATCTCCTTGCAAGGAAAAAAGAACCATCCCCATAGCCTTTGGAGAAAACAAAGCTAACTGCAAACATGCTGTTAGGTAGAGCTCATTCAGATTAATCCCATGCGATCTTTCTGGGCTTGCCCTCAAGATATTCCTTGATTAAGTCTTGTATTAAATGACACCTCTCAATTAATTCTTCGCACATTACAGCGTAAGCTTTGAATGGTTCAGGTAACTGCTCGGATGCCTTAACCTCGATGAGCTCTCTGAATATATTCTCTAGGAATTTATCAACAACTTTTATACTTCCATATATTACGTTAAGACTTCCACGTTCATCTTCGCTTAATCGAGGGCCGACATCACCAATATAGAGATCATAAAGATATGTTATACAGGAAACATTTTGGCTTGGTAAAAGTCTCTGTTTATTTAAGGCTTCTTTCAAATTATTCAGATGATCAATTTTTGAGGTATCAATCCCCAATTACTACGTAGTTCGCTATCGATGGCTTTTCTTTTTTTCTGATGGATAATTTATCTTTAATAATTTCCCATATGACTGATAGTAGGAACCCTACTACAACCCCAACCACTACCCAAAATCCACTACACTCATAAAGTTTCAACAAATCAGCCTCCTGACTATGAGTTTCGCATAACTCATTTATCTCTGAAGTTTGGATATCCTTCCATTTGGGCAAAATTTATACACATTTCTTACCTCAACTTTACAACCTTTACTGGTTTATAGTCCTTAACTTTTAGAAAATAAATGCCCGCCCTAAGATTCTCGCCAATTGTATTACTCTTTGTTGTTTCTACCAGTCTTCCACTCAAATCGTAAATCTGTAACCTAATTTTTGTTTTTCGCTAATCCTTAAACATTTAACACTAATCACTGTGGTAAATGGATTAGGATAAGTTTCGAACAATTCAAATTTTGAGGGCAAAGTTTCAAGGAATTCTTCGATAGAATGCTCGTCAGTAAGAAAAGGAATAAAATGTATCTCACCATACTCATGATTATCCCAATGGTCATAAATTCTATTGTCTATTTCACCTGCATCAGTAGTATACCAATAATTGTATTGGGCATCAATATCATGTGGAGTGAGATTCTTAAAAGCATAGAATCCAGAAGGATGCTCAAAAGTTGTATCACCTGCTATGTTGTTACTACAGGCAAGTGCAATAGAACTTTGAGCTATAATTAACCCTGGATTTAGAGTATTAAATTTTATTTCTCTAATTACGGAAGCTCCATAATAATTAATAATTTTCCCGGTTATAGTATTATTACAGATAGTATCAAGAGATGCACCCGGACAATTCTTGATTGCTTCATTGTAGCCTTTTATCTCATTCCCTCGTATTGTCTCAATTGAACCTTCATTTAAAATGCCTGCAGATTTCCAGCCTCCGGATCCTTGCATGATATTTTTTGCTATACTCCCAATTGAATTCTTGTTCGTGATCCCGCGGGTATTATTAATTAATGTATTTTCCCTTACAGTCTGGATTTGACCATAATTTAAAATTCCATCATAACTGTTAGAGAAAGTATTTTCTTTTACCATATTTATCATTCCGCTGTTAGAAATACCATACTCAGAATTTTCTAATATATTATTGTGTGCTATAGTACCTATCGAGCCGGAACCCGAAATTCCAATCCCGCCCCAATTTCTTGATATATTGCAATGTGTTATACTATCAAAAGGAGCCATTATCTTACAACCACGATCTCCATAGCTGATTCTTACATATCTTAAATTTCCTGAACTTCCGGAACAAAATTCTAATTTTTTCCAACGATGGAGGATATTATCTGTATCTATAATAATTGAATCCACCTCAGTGCCTTTAGCAATGAGTATTCCATATATTGTGAAACTTCGATTTTCTAAAATTATCACTTTAACCCCTGGCTCAATTGTGAGAGTAATAAGGCTATCTACAATTATATCTCCATATATAACATATGGACTTCCTGCTACATTCCAAATTGTATTGGCCGAGATATGTCCACTCACATAAGTAGTGTCTGCTCTAACCAATACTCCAGCAAATACTCCAAATACCAAGCTCGCCACCCCAAAAGGTGAATCTGAAACTTCTCATAGTACACCTCTCACAACATTGGGGACAAGTTCATTTTCTATATAAAGCCTTCGTTAGTTCTTTATATTTTTTCTCTATTTGCTACCGCAATCTTTAGCTTATTTACCGAACTCGCGTATAATGTTGACAACCTCTTTACCAATCCTTTCCTGCGCCTCTTTAGTTGAAGCTCCTATATGAGGAGTAAAAGTGACATTTGGTAGCCCCATGAGTTCACTCTTAGCAGGTGGTTCAGTCTCAAATACATCAAGCCCAGCACCTGCTAATTTACCACTCTTTAAAGCGTCAAGTAATGCAGATTCATCAATTACGCCACCTCTTGCACAGTTTACAATAACTACACCTGGCTTCATTTTTTCAAATCCAGCCTTCCCAATAATGTGTTTGGTCTCAGAAGTTAGTGGAATATGGAGAGATATATAATCTGAGGTTCTAATTAATGTATCAAGGTCTACAAGTTTTATTCCCTCTACAGCTTTGACATAAGGGTCGTAGCCGATAACATTCATACCAAGAGCAGTTGCCCGCTTGGCAAGCTCTTTACCAACCCTGCCTACTCCTATTATACCGAGTGTCTTACCTGATAACTCAATACCTGTAAGTGCCTTTTTCTCCCATTGCCCTTCCTTTATAGACTGCGTCCCCCTTGCAATATGTCTTGATATTGCAAACATGTGGGCAAGTGCAAGCTCAGCTACAGAAGCAGAGGAGGCACCGGGAGTGTTAACAACTTTTATGCCTTTGGATTTAGCATAATCTGCATCTATGTTATCAAGTCCGACTCCACCTCTTATAATAAGTTTCATTTGCTGCATCTTGTCTATCATTTCCTTTCTTACCTTAGTCGCACTCCTCACCACCATAACATCAAAATCACCTACCCTGTTTGGTAGCTCCTCTTTTGGGATTCCGGATAAGTCTTCAACATCAACCCTTAACTTTCGCAGCTCTTCAATTGAGCCGGGGTCAAGTGGGTCTGCCACAAGTACTTTCATTTTGCCCCCTTTCTTAAGACTTCTTCAGCTGCCTTTACACCTTTGCCAATTTCTACTGGATAGTTAAGGTCATTCAGAGACATCTCAATTGCAGAAATGGCAGTTATAATATCAAATGGGCCCATATAGCCGAGGTGGGCAATCCTAATTATTTTACCCTTTAGATGATTCTGCCCACCTGCAACATTGACTCCGTAACGCTTCCAAAGTAAGCTCTTGAGTTCTGCACCATCTACACCATCAGGAGCATAAACGCCGGTGACTGCGTTTGCAGAGTATTTAGAAATTAACTTAAGCCCAAGTGCTGTCACTCCTGCTCTTGTCGCCTCCGCAAGTAATGCATGACGCTGTAAGAGTCCATCTATGCCTTCTTTATTTATCAACTCAAGTGATTTATCCAGTGCCACAATTAACGAGACTGCCGGTGTATACGGGGTATCTGCCTTTTCTAACGACTTCCTTGCTTTCGTAAAATTAAAATAAAACTTAGGGAGTGTAGATTTTTCTATAAATCCCCACGCCTTATCACTGACTGAAGCAAATGCAAGTCCTGGTGGTAGCATAAGTGCCTTCTGAGAACCGGCTACACAAACATCTACACCCCAGTTATCGACTTGGATGTCACAGGCACCAAGGCCAGAGATGGCATCAACTACAAATATAGTATTAGGTTTGCTTTTTATAATTTCGCCATATTCTTTTATTGGATATAAAGTAGCTGTACTTGTCTCACACAGTGTAGCAAATACTGCCTTAATATTTGGGTCTTTATCCAGATGACTCTTAATTACATCAGGTTTTGCTATATCGCCCCATTCTACATCTATAGGAATCGCGTTAACTCCATACGCTTTACAGATATCAAACCACCGCTCACCAAATTTACCGCCCCTTATTGCTAATGCCTTATCACCAGCTGATAAGGTATTGGCTACTGCACCCTCCATAGCACCAGTCCCAGAGGCAGCAAAGGTAAGCACAGGATTCTTTGTCTTGAAAATTGGTTTCAAGTTTTCTGATACCCTGCCAAATATTTCCATATGCTCCTTTGTCCTGTGGTGAATAATTGGTTGGGACTCAGCTTGCCTGACTGCATCTGGAACCGGAGTAGGACCAGGTGTTAAGAGATACTCTTTTCTCATAATTCCCCCTTTTTAAATTTTATATACCACATAATGTTCTCTATGTCAAGAAAAAAGAAAAAAGTAATTGTCGTCTTTTTGGTAATTTAAATTTTTGTTGATTTTTACTTTTTTTGGAGTATATTTTTATAAACTTAGAATTTGTGATTCGGTTGGGATTTGAGATTTGTTTGTAATTTGGTGATTGTGATTTGAAACTTATTAAGAGGAGGTATTATGGATGTAAGTGATGCCATAAAAGAAAGAAGGAGTGTGAGAGCGTACAAGGATAAAGAAATACCTGACGATAGTTTAAATAAGATACTTGAGGCTGCCCGGCTTGCACCTTCTGCATCCAACAGACAGCAGTGGAAGTTTATAGTCATACGCGACACAGTTCGCAGGAAAGCAATTGCCCGTGCAGCAGCTAACCAGGAATTTGTTGGTGAAGCTCCAGTTGTTATTGCAGCAGTCTCTCTTGACCCTGTGCATGTAATGAGGTGTGGGGTCCCAGAATACGCTGTAGACCTCGCTATTGCTGTTGACCATATGACATTGCAAGCAGTGGAACTTGGGCTTGGTAGCTGTTGGATATGTGCATTCGCACAGGAAGAAGTTAAACGAATACTTAATATACCGGCTAAATATAAAGTAGTAGCTCTACTTCCAATTGGCTACCCAAGTGATGCTCCAGGTCCAAAGATACGTAAATCTATTGAAGAGATAGTATGTTATGAGGCATTTCCGAAGGATCCTGTGGATAAATAGGAGATACTATGTTTAAAAAAACTCCTTTCTATGGGAAGCATGTAGAAGCTGGTGGCAAAATTGTACCATTTGCTGGATTTGAAATGCCTATACAGTTTAAAGGAATACTACATGAAGTTAAACGAGTGCGGTCTACAGTTGGGATATTTGATGTATCTCATATGGGGAGGGTTGAGATTCACGGTCCTAATGCTATGAGATTTGTTAGTGAGCTGACAACAAATGACCCTTATGCACTCAATATTTTTCAAGCCCAGTATTCCTGTATGTGTTATCCAAATGGTGGTATAGTTGACGACCTTATTGTTTATCGTCTTCCTGATAAATTCTTGCTTGTCATAAATGCAGCTAATAGAGAGAAGGATTATCAATGGATGATTGAACACAAGTTAGAGGGTATAGAAATAGTGGATGTAAGTGATGAGATTGCACAACTTGCAGTTCAAGGTCCGATGGCAGAGCCTACAATGCAACCTTTGGTAGATATTGATTTATCTAAAATGAAATATTATTGGGGAGCTAATGGTAAAGTTGCTGGAGTACACGCATTTATTTCAAGAACCGGCTACACAGGGGAAGATGGGTTTGAAATCTATTTTTCTGTAAAATATGCGAGTGAAGTTTGGGATAAAATTGTTGAAGCAGGGCGTAGTTTTGATATTGAATCTATTGGACTTGGGGCAAGAGATACGCTGAGACTGGAGATGAAGTACTGTTTGTATGGAAACGATATAGATGAGACAACTAACCCACTTGAAGCTGGACTTGGCTGGATAACGAAACTTAATAAACCAAATTTTGTTGGTAAGGAAGCAATCGTTAGACAAAAGGAGGAAGGGTTAAAGAGAAAACTTGTAGGATTTGTAATGAAAAGTAAAGCTATTCCAAGACAGCACTATAAGATATTTAAACAAGGTAGACAGATAGGTGAGGTCACAAGTGGTAACTTTTCACCCTCAATAAATCAACCTATTGGATTAGGGTATGTAAAAATTCCATACGATGAAGTAAATACAGAAATTGAGATAGATTGTAGGGAAAAACTTGAACCCGCAAAGATTATAAAACCGCCTTTCTATACACAGAGAACACATAAATAAGAAGGGCAAAGGAGTGAGAAAAAAGAGATAAATTTAGTAGATATACTCGTAAACCCTCGACTTTATTCTGCACTTGTAGCTGAAATAAATCAGTTTAGTACAGACCTTGTTGATGCAGGTTATTCGGTGCAGGTAGATACAGTTTCGGGTATGGACCACCAAGCACTGCGAGCATGGCTTGCAGCATTACCTAATTTAGTAGGTGCTATATTTATTGGTGAGATCCCTGTAGCTTGGTATGAGTCTAACGGGTTTTGGTCTTGGGAAGAGTTTCCAATTGACTTGTATTTTATGGATTTGAATGGAGACTGGCTTGATTCCGACGGTGACGGTATTTATGATGAACACACAGGAGATGTTAGACCAGAAATTTGGGTCAGTAGACTCTACGCTCGCCCTTTGCTTTGGGATAATGAAGTAAGGCTTCTTAAGCGATACTTTGAGAAAAACCACCTATACAGGACAGAAGGTTTAGGGGTGCCACAAAGGGCATTATCATTTGTGGATGATGATTGGGTTGGATTTGGAGACTGTGGATTAAGTTCAGTCTATACAGATGTGGGAGTGGTAGAAAATGAGACAGCAACTACAGCAAATGGGTACAGAAGTAAATTAGGTGAGGGATACGAATGGATACAGTTGTGTGCCCACTCTTCACCATGGACACATACATTTAGAGTTCCAACCGGATTCCGGGGCACTGTCTTTAATTACGAAATATTTGTGTTAAAGCCCTACGCTTTGTTTTATAATCTATTTGCATGTTCAGGGACAAGATTTGTAGAAGAGAATTATTTAGCAGGTTGGTATATATTTAATGATTTATATGGGCTATTGACAGTGGGAAGTACAAAAACCGGGTCTATGCTTTATTTTAAAGATTTTTATACCCCTATTGGTAATGGAAATAGTGTTGGGGAAGCATTTAAAGAATGGTTTATACAACATGGAGAAGAATCTATAGATTGGTTCTATGGGTTAAATATACTTGGTGACCCTACTTTAAAACCACTGGGACAAAAGAAATGCAATATATCTCAATTAAGAGTCCAACAGTGCCCATCAAATGGATGGTCAACTCCAGAAGTTGTAGCATCACATCCTGAGTCTGATGGTAATCCAGACATAATTTCGGGTGTTGATGGAAAGATTTGGGTAGTGTGGGAGTCGGGACGCTCAGCTAACAATGGCAGGTCTGATATATACTGTGCTTACAGGGATATGAGTGGTTGGTCGAGTGTAATGAATATTGGAGCTGATGAGTATTGGGATTTTAATCCAACAATTGGAATCTATAATTCACAGCCTATTGCAATATGGGCAAATATGGGTAGGAATGCTCTCCACTACAACCTGTATTACAGCCAATACAATGGCAACAACTGGTCTTATCCTATGCTTGTATCATCTGACCCAAGCTGTGACTTACATCCTAATCTTGCAAATAGTAGAGATGGAAAACTTTGGCTCACTTGGCAAACGAGGAGAGATGTAAACTCTAATATCTACACAGCTTACTTTCAAGATGGAACATGGGCACCTGCTCAAAGAGTTACTCAAACTAATGATGATGAAGTATCACCAGTAATAGTCATTGACGGGACTAATTTACCTTGGATATTTTATTGCAGATACAACCCAAAAAGTTCTGAAATTTGGGGTAGTCACTATGATGGCTCAAATTGGATAGAAATAGGTCCTATTTCTGGTATCCAGGTGAGTGCTTATAGACCTGCGGCTACAGCTGACAGCAGTGGTCGAGTATGGGTTGGATGGCAAGCATTTGATGAGGGTGTGGGTAATATATACACAAGCTACTATAACGGTTCAGATTGGAGTCTTCCTAAGAAAATAACTTTAAATACTCAAAATAGCTTATTTCCGGATATGACCACAGACTGGAATGGGACGTGTTGGGTTGTCTGGCAGGGTAAAGTAGATGGAGAATGGGATATTTATGCAAGCCGTTTAGATGATACACTTTGGACAAGCCCTGAAGTGATAGGATTGTCAGGTCCTGATATTAATCCAAAAATAACAGCTGATTCGTCAGGAGTATGGGTTGTATGGCAAAATTGCCAATCAGGTAACTGGAATATATATGTTTCAAATAATAACTTGCAAGAAATTTATGAAATTTTTCTAAAGACTACAAAAGTGTTTACTGTTTTCCAAAGTTATCCTAACCCGTTTACAGAGGAGACTCAAATCTTATATTGGTTACCTTATACGGCATTTATAAGAATTTCTATATATAATTTATTAGGACAAAAAATCCTGACTCTATCAGATGGAACCCAGGGACCAGGATATCATAAGGTAAGATGGACTGGCTGCGATTCTCATAAGAAGAAAGTAGCATCTGGTATCTACTTTTACAAAATAGAAATAGATAATTTTAAGACAGCAAATAAACTTATCGTATTGCAGTAGTTTTATATTTCATTAATGTAGTTCTACGCTAAAAGTTATTTTTATTCTTGTGTTAAATCTAAAAATAATGCTCCGGAAGATGGAAATTAAAGACCTCAAAATGGTTGAACAAATAGAGAACGAATGTTTCAAAATTCCATGGCCAATGAGTGCATTCTTACAGGTGCTTACAATGAAGGATACCCTATCCGTCGTGTGGGATGAAAGCGGAGATATTATAGGGTATGGAATGGTTATTCAACTTAAATCATCGGTTCATATAGTGAACCTTGCTGTAAAACCAAGTTATAGAAGGAAAGGAATTGGAAGTAGGATACTTTTAAATTTCATCAGGTATGGGGAAGAACTGGGTAAAAAGGTTGCAACACTTGAAGTTAGAACCAGTAACCTTCCAGCGATAAATTTATATAGAAAATTTGGATTTAAAAAAGTGGAAGTAAAGAAGTCGTATTACCCTGATGGCGAAGATGCCATTGTTATGAGAAAAGAACTAAATTTTGGAGTGCAAAATCGGTGATTTTGCTTTAAGTTTATGTTTAATTTTGCATTTTTAGTTCTTAATTTTGAGTTTCTTAGTTATAACCCTACTACCCTTGTACAACCTCCATTTGGGCATACAATGGGTTATAGTCGTGTTACATCATATGAGGTGAAACTAATTTTTGGTAAGTCACTATCTTTTCAAGAACCTCAAGGAATTGCGTGCTGTAAATTAAAAGCTCTTGATAACCCAAATGATGGAGAGGATGATGATGAACTTACAGTTTATTGCACAAATTCGTGGGCAAATCAGATTATATACAATAAATCACTCACCGAGATAGGGATTTATGGCAGATTTGGCTCCAATGTGGGTGAATTCTGGTGGCCCCAGGGGATTGATGCAAATCCAGAGGGAGATGTATATGTGGCAGACATTGGTAATAACCGAATAGTTAAGCTAAAAAATGAGATCGATTCATTGAAGTGGATGGCATCAATTGGGTCATTTGGGTGCGATACTGTTGAATTTGATGAACCATGGGATGTGACAATTGACTCAGAAGGTAGGATATGGGTAGCTGACAAAGGGAACGATAGGATACAGGTTCTATCTAAGGATGGAGGTTTTGTACAGGAGATAAGAGGATTAAATAAACCAACTGCAATCGCTGTTGCAGATAAAGGAGAATACTGGTCATACTATAAAGATGATTTCATCGTAGTAATTGATGAACTCGGTAAGAGAATTCAGAAATTTAGTTTAGATGGAAAATTACTTGTATGTAGAGAGTTACAGGACTTGAAACTTACTGACGCCAATTTCTCAGATTGTGCAATTGATTATTACGAAAATGTGTGGGTAGTAGACAGGTTAAATTGTTGTATTCATAAATTTGATAGATTTTTAAGGCTCATTACAAGTTTTGGTAGACGAGGGGTACGGGATAAAGAATTTGTGTCCCCCAGAGGAATAACAATTTGGAGAAGGTTTGGCCAGGTTTTCATTGTAGAACAGGAGGCGATAGATTACTACTGGATTGGTGTAGATGGATATATAGAAGGATGTTATCCACCAATTTTCGACCCAAAGGAAAAAGGGACAACAATAGTTATATATTTAACTGAACCAGCTTATATAACTTCAAAGATATACGACTATCAAAGAAACCTAATAAGGGATTTTATTCCATTTTATAAACAAGAAGCTTTTGGCCACAATATTGTATGGAATGGAAGAGACAACAAGGGTGAAGTAGCCAAGTCTGGTGAGTATCTGATTGAAATAACTATTGAGCCAACATACTCATCAAGAGGATATTTCAAGAAAAAACTTGAAACTAAAGTCACGTGCAAGTAATTTTGCTTGTCATTGCAAGCGAGAGTGAGGCAATCTTATTCAATTGTGGAAGTGGAGAGGATGCCAGATACTCTATTATTAATTTACTTGATTTTTTTCTTTAAACGTGTTAAAATGCTTTCACTTATAAAAATTTATAGTTAAATCTTGAAAAGAGAGAGGGAGGTAAAATGCTTTTACAGGAATTGATAGATGAGGAACTCATAAATTGTAACCTTACAGGTAAAAACAGAGATGCAGTTATTGAAGAACTTGTAGAACTTTTTATAAAGAAAGAAATAATTAAGGATAAAGGTGAATTTATTACTGGTATTAAGAAGAGAGAAGAGATAGAATCGACAGCCATCGGAGACGGTATTGCTATCCCACATGGAAGGTCGGATTCGGTTAAGAAACTAATGATAGCATTTGGAAGGACGGCTCAGGGGGTTAATTTTAACGCTGTTGATAAGAACCCTGTACACTTAATCTTTATGATTGCCGCCCCAGTTGAGATGCGTAAAGAATATTTGCAAGCAGTTGCTAAGGTTGCAAGACTTTTGAAGTCAAAGATTATGAGAGATGCGTTACTTAAATCAGAAAATCCGAAAGACGTAATGAAAGTGATAAGAGATTTTGACGGTGTGGTGCCAGAGAAGTTAAAAGTGAAAATAAAGAAAGGAAGGATAATTCATAGAAAATAATTATGTATTTACTTATCATAATTCTATATAATGAAGAAGATTTGGATAGCGTCCTCTCCTGTCTTATTGAACTTGGTATAGAGGATGCAATTACAATTGATTCTGAATCAATGGAGCGTACACTTGCTTACAAAGTCCCAATATTTGCAGGAATTAGGTTTAGCTTGAGAGGGAGAGTATATTCTAAAATGATTATCGCAATAGCTGAAAATGCAGGAACAGGAAAGGAAATAGTAAAGCTTTTAAAAGGAGTTGGGATTGATTTTGAAAAAGAGGGTGTTGGTAGAATTATTACATTAAAAATTGAATCTATACTTGGTGCTCCAAAAGAGATAGAGGAAATCTAATCCACATTTATAAAAAAATAAAAAAGTAGGAATAAAGGAACGTTTTTATTTCTTTGATACGGACGGATATGTATATAACTGGGGATGTAGGGGTGGATTGGGGTGTAACTTTGACGATAAAGCCAAGGTTACAGTTTATTTTGCACCTAATCAAGATGACCGGAGGAGTGCAACAAAAATATTTGACTTCTTGAGAATTTAGAATAAGATGATAAGAGTGAAAATTCAAGCGGCGTCTTTATTCACTTTATTATTCTTTTTATCGGGGTCTAAAATATTTTCTGACAGTTTATATCCCTATTCTATTGGGTTCTCAATGAGACCCCTTAGTGCACAAGTAATTGGTATAGGAGAGTTAATTGAAATAAGTGTTTTAGGTTCTAAGAATATCTTCCATAGCACAGAATCTGAAGAAGTCAACAAGATAAGACAACTTGTTGGTGTAAGAACACATTGCTTCATTTACCGTCCGTTTATAGAAGAATTTAGGGGAAAAATGGACACCATCTCACTTTATTGGGTTGCAATGTATGGTGGTGATATATTTTATAAAATCAAACCACATTGGCAACTTGCATTAACTATAAGTCATCTTTTTGGATATCGTATGGACTGGTATAATATGGCAGAACTTTCTCGAGGTATCAAAGATTTAATGTTTATTGGCGGTGACGTAAGCTATGATATACTGGAAAAACGAAGTATTGCATCCATAGGAGGAGGAGGTATTTGTAGAGGGGGGTATGGCATGGGACCGATCGAAAGGATCCAATTACAAAATTCATTAGAGGTCCACCTCTTTGGACGTGTTGAATCACAAATTGCCCAAAATATAGCACTGTTTATGAGCATGCGGTATATTAGAACTGACCTAAAAGGGAGGTGCACCGTGACAAATATGAGACTGGATGGTATGGCTCTTCAATTAGGGGTGAGCTTCTATATTTATTAATAGTAGAAAAATTAAAAGGGAGGTAAAATGAAGAGAAGCGCTTTCTTTATATTATTTTATTTAAAAATAATGGTGTCAAGTCTGATTTTTTCTCTCGGGAATTTAGAGCTAAAATTAAAATGAAGAAATAAAATATTGTGGTTGATAGAAAAAATATAGGAGTCAAGGAGAGAGGCAAAACCATAAATGTGGGCTCTGTCCCCTTCACGCTCTAAGGGGTGAGGGTGTGACACTTACAATCAATCCATGAGTGAGAATCTGGGTAGAGCCTTGGAGTGATGACCAGGGAGGGGGAGTAGAAAATATTTGATTTCTTAAGAAATTAGAGTATAGTATAAAATAAGATGAGCAGAGTAAAAATTCAAAGTTATATTTCAGTTTTTGGTCTAACCTCATCGATGCTTATTATGGCTATCCCTCAGGTAGTTAGAGCACAGCCAGATACATTATGGACACGTACCTATGGCGGAAGTAGCGAGGACATTGGCTACTCTGTGGAGCAGACTTCAGATGGAGGGTATATCATAACTGGATATACTCACTCTTTTGGTGCAGGTTGGTGTGATGTATGGCTCATAAAGACAAATTCAGTTGGTGATACAGTATGGACGAAGACCTTTGGTAAAAGTTATGATGATAAAGGCTACTCTGTGCAGCAAACCAAAGATGATGGATATATCATCACTGGATCTACCGTCTATTTCTCCGGTGAGGGTGCATGGCTTATAAAGACAAATGCAAATGGAGACACAATTTGGACAAAAATATTTGACGGATATGGTTCGGATGTAGGCGTATCGGTGCAACAGACCTCTGACGGTGGCTATATTATAACTGGATATACCATATCTTACGGGGCGGGTGAGTCTGATATCTGGCTTATAAAGACAGATTCACTTGGCAATAAGCTTTGGGATAAGACCTATGGTGGAACTTACGGTGATCATGGCTATTCAGTGCAACAGACTTTAGATGGAGGGTATATCATAGCTGGATGTACTGAGTCTTTTGGTATGGGTAATAATGATGTATGGCTTATAAAGGTAGGACCTGACATAGGAATAGAAGAGAGCGTAAAGTGCAAAATGCAAAATGTAAAATTGGATTTACAAAATTACCCAAATCCGCTTACCAAGTCTACTATTATCAGTTACAGTGTACTAATTTCATCTTTGGTGACCCTGAAGATTTACGATTTATCAGGGAGGGAAGTAATAACGCTTATTAATGAAAAGCAAAAAGAAGGACATTATAGTGTAATATGGGACAGGAAGGATAAATATGGAAAGAATCTAAGCGGTGGCATATATTTTTGCTACCTACTTGAGGAAGAGTTTAGAATTATGGGAAAAATGGTAGTTTTCTAAAATAGGAGGTAAATATGTCAAGATTCTTTTGCATAGAAAATCAAAAATTAAAAATCAAATATCAAATATAGAGCCAAAGATTACATAGATGGAGCTGCTGATTATGACAGTGGGTAGTATGGAGAATACAGGGATAGAATTGTTTAAACCTATTGATGATAGTAAAACTCCAAATGAGAAGATAATGAACTGTGAGATTGAATATGCGTATCGTGGAATATCTGTGTTAGATAAGGATAGAAAACTTGAGCTCCAGAAATGTAGGATAAGTGACTGTTTGGATACAGGTGTGTATTCACTTGCCGACCAGTTGAGTATTAAGCAAAATACTATTACACATAATAATAGAGGGGTATGGGTAGATAAGGGCAATACAGAGGTTAAGAATTCAATTATCATGAACTCGTGGGATGCAGGCGTATATGCAACAAATACTGCTGTTGTAGATGTAAAGAATGATACTTTACTTGGTAATGCAACGGGGGTGTAGTATACAGATGTGTCAAGTGGTGAGGTTAAGAATAGCACAATTATGAATAATGAGACTGGAATCTTTACCTCTGGTAGTTCAGCTCCGACTGTTAAGCTCACTAATATAGTGAATAACACAAACTATGGTGTGTATATAGATGGTAAGTCTACTCCTAATCTTGGTGATAAGAATGCGAATAAGGAGTCAAGAAATGTAATCTATGGTAATAGTAAATACGATGTCTATAATAATACTGCTAATACTATTTGGGCACAGAGAAATTATTGGGGAACAATGGATTTGGATACAATAAGGGCGCATATCTACGACTATTACGATAATCCGGCTCTGGGTAAAGTGATATTTGAGCCTATTTGGTCAGGTCCAACAGTTGGAACGAGTGGTCCAATGTGTGCAGGTGGATTACAAATTACAGATTACAAATTTTCCCAAATCCATTTGGTTCAGAAGCTAAAATTAGATTTGCCCTACCTAAAAAGGGAATAGTAAATTTGAAGATTTACGATGCAAGTGGTAGGTTAGTGGAGACACTGGTTAATGGAGAGACTGAGCCTGGCTATTATACATTAAAGTGGAACGCTAAAGGTTTTCCGACTGGCATTTATTTTGCAAAGTTTGTAGCAAAAGATTACATAAAGAAAGAAAAGCTTATTTTGCTGCGGTAAGCACATACTTATTTATCTGAGAGTGCTATGTGTATTGCTTCGTCTATTCTTTTTATAAATTTAAATTTAAGCCCACGCTTTACATAGAATGGAATTTCTTCAAGGTCTTTGCGATTCCAATCAGGAAGAATTATAGTATGTATCCCTGCACGCTTAGCTGCTATTACTTTCTCCCTTATACCACCTACAGGTAGGACTTTACCACGAAGAGTAATCTCACCCGTCATTGCTATACCCGGATTGACTGGTATATTTTTAAATAATGAGACAAGAGCAGTAGCTATAGCAATACCTGCTGAAGGTCCATCTTTTGGAATAGCGCCTTCAGGAACATGAATGTGTATATCATATTTATCAAAGAAGTTTTCGGGAATTTTAAATTTCGTTGCCTCTGACCGTACATAAGACAAAGCAGTTTGAGCTGATTCTTTCATTATATCACCAAGTTTACCAGTTAAGTTAAGTCCTTTTTTACCTTTCATCTTTGTAGCTTCAATAAACATAATTGTACCACCTTCAGGAGTATATGCAAGCCCTGTAACCACACCAACTTCACCTTCTCTGTCTCGTAACTCTGAGAAGAACTTTGGTGGCCCAAGGAATGAAAGTAAGTTCTTGGTAGTTATCACAGTTTTACGCTTCTTCTTGCCACTCGCTACTTGTTTTGCAACTTTCCTTATACAATTTGCAAGCTCACGCTCAATATTTCTTACTCCTGCCTCACGAGTATAACCTTGAATAATCTCACGAATGGCACCATCTGTAAATTCTATAAGCTCTGGAGTTAATCCATTTTCCTTTATCTGTCTTGGAATTAAAAAATTATTTGCTATCTTCATTTTCTCCTCAAGAATGTACCCGGGTAGGTGGATTATTTCCATACGGTCCTTTAGAGCAGGTAGGATTGGGTCTACTATATTTGCTGTTGTGATAAACATAACATGAGAAAGGTTGAATGGAATCTCAAGGTAGTGGTCTGAAAAGCTCTTATTCTGCTCTGGGTCAAGTGCTTCGAGCAAAGCGGCAGCCGGGTCTCCTCTGAAGTCAGCGCCTACCTTATCAATTTCATCAAGCATAAATACAGGATTCCTTGACATAGCTCGATTTATCCCTTGAATTATTCTACCTGGAAGAGCGCCGACATAAGTCCTTCTATGTCCCCTTATTTCAGCTTCATCCCTTACTCCACCAAGTGAGAATCTAACAAACTTCCTACCAAGAGCACGTGCAATTGACATACCAAGCGAAGTCTTACCTACACCCGGTGGACCAACAAAGCATAAAATTGGTCCCTTTGTATCGGCTTTTAATTTTCGGACAGCTAAATACTCAATAATTCTTTCTTTTACATCTTTAAGATTGTAATGGTCTTCATCTAATACTTTTTGGGCACGTACTATATCAAGATTATCATCAGTCTCCTTTTCCCAGGGCAAAGAAGTAAGCCAGTCAAGATAAGTTCTGCAAACTGTATACTCAGCAGATGCGGGTGGCATACGCTCAAGGCGGTCAAGTTCCTTATACGCCGCTTCCATTGCTTCTTTTGGTAATTTAGCTTCTTCTATCTTTTTTTTAAATTCTTCAACCTCTACTGTGCGTTCATCTTTCTCACCGAGTTCCTTTTTGATTGCTTTAAGCTGTTCCCTTAAGAAATATTCTCGCTGTGTCTTACTAACCTCTGTTCTCACATCTGATTTTATCTTCTCACCAAGCTCAAGAATACTCTCCTCCTTTGCAAGAATTGGAAGAAGGTAAGTCAACCTTTCTTTTGGGTCACGAATCTCAAGTAGCGCTTGTTTTTCTTTCACTGTAAGAGTAAGATTAGAAGCAACAAAGTCTGCAAGCTTTGATGGAGACGAAATGTTCATTGCATAAACTTGTAGGTCATCTGATAAATAAGGGGCGAGTTTTATAATTTTCTGAAATGTAGTTGAGACATCGCGCATAAGGGCTTCAAGTTCTAAATCTTTCTTTATTTTTACCTTTTCTATTAGTTCAATCTCTACCTCCATAAATGGGTCTCGCTGAACAATTCTTTTAATTTGTACTCTTTCTAACCCTTGAACAATTATTCTTACAGAACCATCAGGAAATCTAAGCATCTTTAGAATAATAGATACAGACCCTATTTGGTAAAAATTATGCTCATCTCGCTCATCAAGATGAGGTGCTTTAAGTGTGAAAGTGCCAACAATTTTATTCTGTGAAGCAAGGACATGCTCTACCAATCTTGTAGACCTATCATCTTTTACGATAAGAGGGACAACCATATTAGGAAAAATAACTAAATCCTCTACAGTCAGTACTGAGACTCTTTTTGGTATTCTACTACGCATTGAGATTGCTTTGCCTACGCTCACAATGACATTTTTAAAATTCGTTTATCGTAGAATTTCTTCAATCTTAAACTCTCGTGTAATAGAGAATTCATCTATAGGGATATAGGTAGTTCCTTTAACAATAAGCTCTGCCATACACTTACCAAGTGCAGGTGCAAGCATAAAACCGTGACCGCAACAGCCACCAAGTATCCAAAACCCTTTTACTTCAGTTTCTCCAATGATTGGGTTACCATCCGGGGTCATAGTATACCAGCCAGCCCATTGACGAATAACTTTTAGCTCAGCCAACTTAGGCATTAGTCTCAATATACGCTTCGGAAATTCATATGTGAACTCAAATGATGAGTCCCTCATTATACCTTTGACTGGAGATTCTGGAGTGTAACACCCTATAATTTGACCAGTAGCCCATAGTTGTTGAAAGTAACAGCTTGGCCTATAATCTACTATCATTGGCTCAAATAATCTAAATGGGATTTCTTCAGTAACTATGGCTTCATGGCGCTCAGGCTCTAATAGAAGAGCGACTCCTACAAGTTTACCAACTTCTTTAGCCCAAGCACCTGCTGCATTTATGATAACAGGAGCCGAGTACTTATCTCCTTTATGGGTACAAACTGAAGTGACACGTCTATCTTTTGTATTGATTTTTGTCACTTCTGTGTAAGGTAGGATTTCGCCACCGAGTCTCTTTATTCCGGCAGCGTATCCTTTGACTACAAGAAATGGATTAGCTTGCCCATCTGATGGACAATATGCTCCACCAGTGAGGTCAGATACCTCAAGTTGTGGTGCTATTTTCAAAACATCTTCTGCAGAAATAAATTCAACATCAAGACCAAGTTTTTTCTGAATTTTTATAAGTTTTAGATAGCTCTCTTTTTCAAAATCTGAATGTGCAAGAAATAAATAACCACCCTGATGCCAGTCAACTGCGATTCCAAACTCATCTTCTATTTGGTTAAAAATACGCACGCTCTCCATTGCAGCTCTTATGGTTCCCGGAGTTGAGAACTGTTGTCTTATTCCTCCTATGCATCTTCCAGTTGACCCTGATGCCAAGTATTCTTTCTCAATTAATAGTACCTTATATCCAAGTTTTGCAAGCTCATATCCAGTGGCACAACCAAAAATTCCGCCCCCAATTATTATAGAGTCGTAAACTTTCATATTAATAAAATACTCCAAAATTCTATTTTTGTCAACCAAAAAGGTAAATTCCTATTTATTCTTGACAACTAATGAAAACAGGCTATATTTTTATTTAAAGATGAGAGTGATTATACTTAGTTTTTTATGCCTTACAGTTGCTGTCTCTTTATTTCCTTTCTCAGGGTTTCAATCAATTGAAGACAAGATAGTAGAGTATAAACTTGATAATGGGCTAACCCTACTTATTCTACCAAGACACGAAGCTCCTGTAGCTTCTTTTGTTACATTTGCAAAAGTAGGAAGTAGTGATGAATATGAAGGTATTACAGGGATGGCACATATACTTGAGCATATGGCATTTAAAGGCACTAAAGAGATTGGGACAAAAGATTTTGAACTGGAGCAAAAAGCAATAGCAGCTGAAGATAGTATTTTTGAGTTGATACTTAAAGAAAGAGCAAAAGGAGATAAGCTCGATTCTATAAACCTAAAAATGTTAGAGACCGCATTTAGGGCTGCTCAAAAGAGTTCTAAAGAGTTTAGTATTTCTGGTCAATTTAGTGAAATTATGAAAATAGAAGGTGGGCGCATAAATGCAGGGACTTCCAATGACTACACAGCATATTATTGTAGACTACCATCTAACAAACTTGAACTCTGGATGTGTATGGAATCGGAAAGGTTTCTATCACCAGTTTTGAGAGAATTCTATATTGAAACCCAAGGTCCAATTGCTGAAGAGAGGAGGATAGGATATGAAGATAGCCCACAAGGCAAATTATGGGAGCAATTCTTTCTCACTGCATTCCCTCAAGGTCATCCATATAGACACCCAGTAATTGGGTTTATGGGAGATATACTCACAGCTACAAGGGAAAAAGCAAGAGAATTCTTTAATAAGTATTATATTCCATCTAACCTAATTGTAGCTATTGTAGGCGATGTAGAGCCAAACGAAGTAATAAGATTGGCAAAGATTTACTGGGGCAGGCTACCTAAGAAAGAGCCCCCCTTACCTTTAGAAATTCCGGAGATTACTCAAAAAGAGGAAAAAAGAATAGAACTTAAGTTACAGGCTCAACCGATACTTTATATTGGTTACCATTGTCCGAGTGGAAAAGCCCCTTATAATATTATCTACGAGACTATAGCCGATTACTTAGGTAGGGGACGCACTTCTCTTTTATATAAGAGCTTAGTAAAAAATAAAAGAATAGCTACTAATGTAGGTTGTAATGCTTTTGTCCCAAGCCCAAAATATCCATCCCTCTTTTTATCCTGGGCTACCCCAGCCGCCAACCATACAGCAAAAGAGTGTGAAACCGCTATCTATGAACAGATTGAACTCTTGAAAAGGGAGCTAATTCCAAAGAAAAAGTTGGAAAAGATAATTTCAAGGAAAAAAGCAGAACTCGTCAGATATCTTGATAGTAACTTACATACAGCTTTAGAATTAGCTTGGTATGAAGGAATTTATGGGGACTGGCATGAATTATTCACTATATTAGATAAACTGGAAAAAATTACCCCTGAAGATATACAAAAGGTAGCAGAAAAAGCATTTGTTAAAACCAACTGTGTTGTTGGAAGTATTGTGACTTCAGAGTAAAAGTGAGGAGTATAAAATTTGTTACGATTCTCGTAGTGTTATTTACAAGTCTTTTGTTTGCACAAAAGTCTTACAAGAAATTGACATTCCCTGCTTTACACGAGATTAAGATTCCTAAAATTAAGGAAGAAAAGTTATTAAATGGTATGGCTCTATATATGGTTGAGGACCATTCTTTACCTATTATAAAAATTTATGCAATGGTTGGAGTTCGCTCTCTGTTCGACCCATCCAATAAAGTAGGACTTGCTCGCCTAACTGGATTAGTAATGAGAACAGGGGGGACAAAGAATTTTTTATCAGATGAGATTGACGAAAAATTAGAATCTGTAGGTGCTACTATTGAAAGCTCAATAGGTACCGATTATGGTGAAGTAGAGCTTTGGGTCTTAAAAGAACACTTTGATGAGATACTACCTATATTTGTTGATATTATAAGGTATCCAACATTTACTGAAGATAAGATTGAGTTAGCTAAAGTTATATTAAAGACAGAAATAGCGAGGTGTAATGATGACCCGTTTAATATTGCAATAAGAGAATATAGAAAACTTATATATGGAAAAGATAGCCCCTATGCAAGGACTATTGAGGACTCTACCATAAACAATATAAGTAGAGATGATATTATAGCTTTTTACAAGAAATATTTCTACCCTAATAACATAAAATTAGGAATTATTGGCGATTTCAATTCAAAGAAGATGAGAAAAAAGCTTAAAGAAGCTTTTGGAAATTGGGATAAAAAAGAGATAGAATCCTACACTATTCCAGAAGTGACCTATCATTACCACTCTTCTGTAAACCTGGTTGACAAAGCCGGCCTTAAACAAACAACAATCCTTATGGGTCATATTGGTGGGATTATGAGTAATCCCGATATCCCTGCTCTTACAGTGATGAATGAAATCTTAGGTGGCGGTTTTACTGGCCGTTTGTACAAGAATATACGCGAAGCCAAAGGGCTAGCCTACCTTATCTTTGGAAGGTATAACTCTGAGTATGACCATCCTGGCATTTTTTATTTAGGAGTGCAAACTGAGGCAAAAAATACTGTTGAAGTTGTGGAAGATATCAAGAATGAAGTAAAGAAGATAAGTGAAGAAAAAGTAACTGATGAAGAATTAAGGCAGGCTAAGAATAGCTACCTTAACTCATTTGTGTTTAACTTTGATACAAAAGAAAGAATTTTACAGAGAATAATGACTTACGACTATTACGGTTATCCAAGAGATTTCATTAATCAACTAAAAGAGCAAATTGAATCTGTGACTAAAGACAATATTTTGAGAGTCGTAAACGAGTATATTCATCCAGAAGATATGATAATTCTTGTTGTAGGAGATGCGGATAAAATTAGAGATTTACTTACTTCCTTAGGCAAAGTTAATGAAATAGAGGTGCACTAATTTGGCTTGACAAATTTTGTAAATAGCTTATAATAATTAAATTATGGATGATATTGAAGCCATAGAAAAGCTTAAAGAGGCAAAAGATAGGTTATTAAAAGAAATAAGGAAGGTAATTGTAGGTCAGGATGATGTATTAAACCAGCTTCTAATTGCATTGCTTGCTCAGGGGCATTGTATTCTGATAGGTGTGCCAGGGCTTGCTAAGACTTTGATTGTAAATACACTCGCAAATGCACTCTCTCTGTCTTTTAATCGCATCCAGTTTACACCCGACCTTATGCCATCAGATATTACAGGAACAGATATAATTGAGGAAGATATATCTACTGGGAGGAGGAAATTTAGATTTATAAATGGTCCAATATTTGCAAATGTAATTCTTGCTGATGAGATAAACCGTACCCCACCAAAGACGCAATCAGCCCTTCTTCAAGCAATGCAAGAATACAAAGTTACAGCTTCTGGAGTAACCTATGAACTTGAGCGTCCATTCTTTGTACTTGCTACACAGAACCCAATTGAGCAGGAAGGAACTTATCCGCTACCTGAGGCACAGCTTGATAGATTTATGCTTGAGGTAGGAATCTACTATCCATCACAAGAAGAGGAGGAAAAGATTGTAGAAACTACCACTTCTGCTTATGTTCCAGAAATAAATAGGGTGCTCACAGTCAAAGAAATACTAGAACTACAATCGTTGGTCAGAAGAGTCCCTGTAGCACAGAATTTAATTCGTGATGTAGTAAGGTTTGCGAGCCTTACAAGACCGAGTAAGGATTCAAGTTCACCAAAATATATAAATGACTGGGTAGCTTGGGGTGCAAGTCCAAGAGCATCTCAGTATCTAATTCTTGGTGCAAAAGCAAAGGCAATTCTTGAAGGTAGGTACACGCCATCAATAGATGATGTACGATATGTTGTAACACCAGTCCTTAGGCATCGTATTATCACCAACTTTAATGCTGAAGCTGAAGGAGTGACACCACTTGATATAATACAAAAACTTTTAAAAGAGATTTGAGCCATAGAAGATATTATACCCGTCTATAATAGGTAAGTATTTCTAAAATGGAGAACAAAAACTATATTATCACGAAAATCGTATCTTGCCTGTCAGCAGACAGGAAAACACAAAAACACGAAGGGAACATAAGATTAAAAGAGTTGTAAATTAAGTTGGATGAAGTATTCGTTTGGAGTTAACAGAGATTGGAAGAGAGTTTAAGAGATAAAAATGATGACTCTCTTTCAATCTCTTAAAATCACTGTTAATATTTTGTGTCTTTCGTAATAAAATGGGAGGTTTTAGAAAAACTCTAAGCCATTACACCCATCTTTTGTAAAGGTTTATAAGTCCAGTAAATATTCTATTATATAGAGGGCTTCTTTCTGTAGTTAGTATGTTTCCATTTCCATTAAGAAGAGCTGACTTAATATTATAGTCATTAAAACTCATTTTAGTCAATCCAATCTCTCTTAAAAAGTGGGCATCAGAGCCTACAATTACAGGTTTATTGTATTCTTTGGCAAGTGCCATTGCCATTCGGTTTTCGCCATTAGTACATCTTGAATTATAAACCTCTATTATATCTACGGCTTCAATTAGTTCATTATCCAATTTATGTTCCCTGTAAGGATGAGGTAAAACTACAAGGCCACCCTGATTTTTAATTTCTTGTATTACTTTTTTGCTACTCTTTGAAATAACTTCATTTTTTAAAAATAGCCCTATAATGTCACCCTCATCAGTATAGTATTCAGCACCTACTATTATGTTTACCTTACCAATTTTATTTGCCTCCAGTGCCCCTTTTATAGTCCCATGGTCGGTAATAGCAGCAAAATCAAGCCCCAGTTTTTGGATGTGTCCTACTATTCTGGCCGGAGGGATATTGGCATCAAAAGAATAGGAAGTATGAATATGGAAAGTACCTATCATTGTAATATCAAAAATTAAAAATCAAATATCAAAATTACATATTAAAATGTAAAAATTCTAAATCCTAAACAAATTCCAAATTCTAAATTTCAGTGTTCCAAACAAGTTTAAGATTTGGGAAATTGTGATTTAGATATTGTTTAGAATTTAGGATTTCGGATTTAGGGTTTCTCATATCTATCTATATTCATCTGCGGTTAAAAACTTTTTATTTGAGAGGTAGGTAAGCAAGTTTTGTATATCCTCGGGTAAATCTGCTTCAAATTCCACCTCTCTTTTATATATAGGATGCTCAAACCTCAAATATATAGCATGCAGGGCTTGGCGTGACATTACTTGCATAATATCATTGAACTCATCAATTGGGACTTCAGGTAATCTCTTTCTACCACCATAAGTTGGGTCACCCACAATCGGATGATTTAGATGAGCTAAATGCACTCTTATCTGATGCGTCCTACCAGTCTCTAATTCAACTTCAATCTCAGTTATGTATGTAAATCTTTTAATAACCTTAAAATGTGTAACTGCACTCCTTGATGCTAGTGGTGTCACTGCCATTCTCTTACGTTCTATAGTATGTCTCCCTATGGGAGCATCAATTGTCCCCTCATTACGCTCAATTTTACCCCATACAAAAGCAAGATATTTACGCTTAAGTCTGTGAGTCTCCACTTGGCGGGTAAGTTTAAGTAAAGCAGAGTCAGACTTTGCAAAAACAAGTAAACCTGATGTATCTTTATCAAGCCGATGTAATACACCTGGTCTTGTACGGTCAGTTTGCCATGAAAGTTGACAGTGATAAAGTAATGCGTTTACAAGTGTACCACGCAAATTACCGGGTGCCGGATGTGTTACCATACCGGGTGGTTTGTTAACAACAATTAAGTGCTGGTCCTCGTATATAATATCAATAGGTATGTTTTCGGGCTCAACTATGAATCTTTCAGGTTTTTCATAACTTACAATAACCTTATCTCCTGCTTTAAGTGGAGTATGCGATTTGGCTGGTTTATCATTTATAAGCACTTTGCCGTCTTCAATCAGTCTCTGAATTTGTGACCTTGATATACCAAGACCAGCCTTGTATAAGTATTTATCAAGCCTTATTTTTTCCTTCGGTTTTACTACCCTTGAAAATAAAGTCATAAATTTAAATATACTTTAAAAATTAATTAAGTTGCAATTACTTTTATTCTGGAACGTGATAAGAAATAGTCATAATTTTATAGTATAGGATAAAGAACTACAAGCCTCATTATAGTTTTAAGAAGAGTGCTTTCTTCTGTGCTTCTATTAACTGTTTTATTCCATGTTCCGCAAGCTTAATTAAATTTTCAAGTTCTCCCATTGTGAACGGCCTCTTTTCACCGGTTCCCTGGATTTCAATACACTTTAAGCTCTCCGACATAGCAATATTCATGTCTACTTCAGCAATATAATCTTCATCATAAGTTAGGTCAAGTATTGGAGTTCCATCAACTATACCAACTGATACTGCAGCTACTGCTTCACGGATTGGTGAATGCTCAATTAAGCCATGTTCTAACATATATTGGATTGCATCATAAAGGGCAATATAGTCACCAGTTATGCTTGCAGTGCGTGTCCCACCATCTGCTTGTATGACATCACAGTCTACTGTGATTGTAAAACCAGCTATGTCATCAAGGTTTGATACACTCCGAAATACCCTCCCTATAAGCCGTTGAATCTCGTAAATCCTACCAGATGCTTTATCTCTTGGAATACGCTCTTTAGAACTCCTTGGAAGCATCCCATATTCAGCGGTGAGCCAGCCTGTTTTTTTATCCTTTAAAAAATGAGGAACCCTTTCTTCTACTGTAGCTGAGCATACAATTTTAGTTCCACCAAGCTCAATGAGGCAAGAACCTTCAGGCTCTTTTAAGTAATCTTTCTCTATTTTAACTGTTCTTAATTCGTTAGGTTTTCTGCCGTCTTTTCTTTTAACCATGGTATTATTATATTTTAAAGTTAACAAGAGTGCAAGTAATTTTCTTGACTTTTAGTAATTCTACAGTATATTTGTTTAAATGATTAGACTTTATATTGATATTGAGACAATTCCTGGACCTGAGAGATTAAAAGAAGAAATAGTACAAAATATTGTACCACCTAAAGATCTCGTAACTATGTGGGAGATAAGTAGATGGAAAGAAAATGAGGTAAAAAAGTTATATCGTGATACCGCTCTAAATGGCAATTTTGGTAGTATTCTTTGTATCGGATATATAAAAGAACAACCAGTTAGTGAGGATAAAGCTGTTATCAAGGGTGATGAGCGTGATATTTTACAAAAATTTTGGGAAGTTGCTAAAAATGCTGATAAACTCATTGGTCATAATATACTTGATTTTGACCTCAAATTTATATGGAAAAGGTCTATAATTCATAAGATTAAGCCAAGTATTGACATAAGTTTTGCAAGGTATCGGAGTGACTTTGTTTACGATACAATGCAAGAGTGGGAGAAGTGGCACGGCTATATAAAGCTTGACCAACTTGCAAGAATACTTGGACTACAATCATCAAAGAGTGTTCTCAATGGGAGTAAGGTTTACGATTATTATAAAGCAGGTAAACTTCAAGCTATATATGACTACTGTATAGCTGATGTCGAACTCGTCCGTAAAGTATATAAACGGATGAATTTTATAGAGTGAAGGGGGTGATGGTATGGACATTCTGGAAGACTTAAAATATACCAAAACACACGAATGGGTTAAAATTGAAGGTGATATTGTGACTTGTGGGATAACAGATTATGCACAATCAGAACTATCTGATGTTGTCTTTGTTAATCTTTATAAAATAGGTACTTTTGTTGACAAAGGTAGACCAATAGGAACCATAGAGGCAGTTAAAGCTGTTTCTGACATCTATGCACCTGTATCAGGTGAGATTATAGATGTAAACGAGGGACTTGCTAAATCGCCTAATCTTGTAAATCAGGACCCTTATGGTGAGGGTTGGATGGTGAAGATAAAAATCTCTAACCCAAGTGAGTTAGATACCCTTTTAACAGCTGAAGCTTATAAGAAAACTTTACTCTGAACGAAGTGAAGAGTCTCTCACGAGATTCTTTGCTATCGCTCAGAAAGAATGACAAAAAGGTGTACAGGAGTTAAGAATGCCCTTCATTCCTAATACAGATGAAGATAGGAAGAAAATGCTTCATAAAATAGGGGTGAAAAACTTTGATGAACTACTCTCTCCTATTCCTGAACACTTAAGACTTAAAGAGCCTCTAAATCTCCCACCCTCTTTATCAGAGTTTGAAATCAATAAGTTAATGCAAAGAATTTCAAAAATGAATCTTACAACTGAAGATTGTATTTCATTTTTAGGTGCTGGGTGCTACGACCACTATATACCTGCGGCTGTTGATTATGTCATCTCAAGACCCGAATTTTATACTGCCTATACACCATACCAAGCTGAAGCCTCACAAGGGACACTTCAGATAATTTATGAGTATCAGTCAATGATTTGTGAACTCACGGGGATGGATGTTGCAAATGCATCAATGTACGACGGTGGCTCTGCTCTTGCTGAAGCTTGCCATATGGCGAGTTCAATAAAAGGGAGAGAAAAAGTATTAATCTCAGATTCTGTCAACCCATCCTATATACAGTGTGTTAAGACCTATCTCGGTAGTAATAGGGTAATACATATCCCACTTAATAATGGTAGAACTGATGTATCTATTCTCAAAAATATGCTATCCGACAGTATAGCTTGTGTTGTAATTCAGCATCCAAATTTCTTTGGAATACTTGAGCCAGTGAATGAGATAGGGCATTTAGTTCATTTAAGAAACTCACTTTACATAGGAATACCACTTCCAATTTCACTTGGAGTACTATCGCTACCAGGGGATTGGGGTGCAGACATTGTTGTAGCTGAGGGTCAGTCTCTTGGAATTCGTCAATCTTTAGGTGGTCCTGGGCTTGGAATTCTTGCCGCACGTAAAGAATTTATAAGACAAATGCCGGGTAGGATAATCGGAAGAACACAGGATATAGAAGGAAGGCAAGGTTTTGTGATGACACTACAGACACGTGAGCAACACATAAGACGAGAGAAAGCAACATCAAATATATGTACAAATGAAGGACTATGTGCTATTGCTGCCTGTGTTTATCTTACAATTATGGGACCGCAAGGAATGAAGGAAGTTGGTGAACTTTGTTATGCGAAAGCACATTATTTAGCAGAAAGAATAAAGAAAATTACAGGGTTTAGTTTAGTTTATGATGCACCATTCTTCAATGAATTTTTGGTTCAAACACCGGTTTCAGCAGAGGAGATTGTTCAAGCATTAATCAAGGACCATATTTTTGCTGGATTCCCAATTTCAAGGCTTTTCAAACAGCATACACATGAACTTCTTGTAGCAGTGACAGAGAAAAGAACACGCGATGAACTTGATTATTTTATAGAAAAATTGAAAGAGATTAGACCTCAAGAGGTAGCACCTCAAGCTGATTAGGTGGAGACAGATTTCTTAGTTATAGGGAGTGGTATAGCAGGGCTTACGTTTGCAATTAAGGTTTCGGCTTACGGAGATACAGCTGTTATCACAAAGAAAGAAAGTACTGAGACAAACACAAATTATGCACAGGGTGGGATAGCAGCCGCTCTCTCATCTCATGATTCTATTGAGCTACATATCCGAGATACATTGAATGCAGGAAATGGACTTTGTAAAAAAGAAGCTGTCCGTATAATGGCAAATGAGGGACCTAGATTAGTTGTGGAACTTTCAGAATTAGGAGTAGAATTTACAAAAGATAAGGATGATAATTTTGACCTCGGAATGGAGGGTGGTCATTCGGAGCGTAGGATTGTACATGCAAAAGATGCGACAGGGGCAGCAATTGAGACTACTCTTGTCAGGGTAGCAAAAGATAAGGGAATAAAATTGTTTGATAATTGGCTTGCCATTGACTTAATATTAAAAAATAATAGATGCATAGGTGTATGGGTTTTTGATGTTGAGAAAGGGGATGTTTTTCCATTTTTTTCAAAGGCTACTCTTATTGCAACTGGTGGGATAGGTGCAATTTACTTACATACAACTAATCCAAGTATAGCTACTGGCGATGGTATAGCGATGGCTTATAGAGCTGGGGCAAAGATTGCAAATATGGAATTTGTACAGTTTCATCCTACTTCATTTTATGGTAAACGAATTGGAGACCGTGCATTATTACTTTCTGAAGCTATAAGAGGGGAGGGTGGAATATTAAAAACTAAAGATGGGCACTCATTTATGGAGAAATACAATTCAAGGAAGGAACTTGCTCCAAGGGATATAGTTGCAAGGGCAATCCATAAAGAACTTAAGGAAAGTGGCGATGAATATGTGTTACTTGATATCACACATATACCAGAAAAAAGAATAAAGGAGAGATTTCCGACCATTTATGAGGTATGTCTTTCTTTTGGTATAGACATATCAAAGGAGCCAATCCCAGTTGTCCCTGCTGCTCATTATGAATGTGGTGGTATTCTCATAGATATTAGCGGGCTAACTAATATTCCTTGCCTATATGCAGCTGGTGAGTCAGCGTGTGTCGGAGTCCATGGTGCAAATAGGCTGGCATCAAACTCATTATTGGAGTCGCTCGTTTTTGCTCATAGGGCAGCTAATGCGGCATGTAAATCACTTGAAAATGTAGAGTATCCAAAATTACATAAGTTTGCTCAACCAGAAAAGCTATGCGAGTCGAGTATAATTTTAGATTATTTACTCCAAATAAAGAGGATAATGTGGAGCCATGTTGGAATAGTTAGGGATGATAATGGATTGAAATTAGCGAGAAGTGAAGTTCTAAAATATAAACTTGAAATAGAAAACCTTTATAATACTCATAAGCTAACTCTTCCATTAGTTGAGCTCCGTAATGTAGCAACAGTCGCTTCAATAGTTATAGAATGTGCTTTGTGGAGGAAGGAGTCAAGGGGACTTCACTTTAACATTAACTGGCCAGAAAAAGATGATATTCATTATAGGAAAGATACAATTGTAGAAAAAAAAGGTAATTTTAACTAGGAGGATTTATGATTTGCGTATTATTAGGTCTCATTTTAAGCATGGGGGAGCTAACAAAAGATATATATTTCAAGGAAAGTGATATCTTATTTGATAGGGTGAGAGGATACGACGTCATAAGGTTAGAAGGGTGCGACTTTACCAACACACCTAGTGAACCACAACTTCCTGTTAAAACTGTCTATTTTTTACTACCAAATGATTCTAAAGTAAAAGAAGTTAAAGTTAAGTCAGCTGATTTTAAGTGGCTCCCAGGCGAATACAATATATTGCCAGCACAATTACCTCAAATACTTTCAAAGCGAGCCCCTATTAACTTTATTGAACCTAAATTGTCCGTATATAAATCAGTGGATGAGTATCCGGATAAGTTGGTAGAATTTAAAGGAGAAGGCTCAATTCGTGGGTATAGGATTGCTGAACTTCTTGTTTATCCAGTTCAGTGGATTCCTAAAGAGAAGAAGCTTAAACTTTATAGAAGGATTGATATTAGTATTAAACTTGATCCAATAAGTCAACCAACTGTAAAAAATAGACCCAAAGAGATAGAGACTCTTATTAAGTCAGTTGTGGTAAATTCTGATGACTTAACAAATCTAACTCATACAAAGCTAATAGATGAGTTTACCCAATCTATTTACGAGTATTTAATTATAACCTCAGATGCATTAAAATCAGCATTTGAGCCTCTAAGAGACTGGAAGGCAGAAAAAGGTGTTCCTGCTACAATAAGAACTACAGAATGGATAAGTGCCAATTATAATGGTAGGGACCTTGCTGAAAAGATAAGAAATTTCATTATTACAGCACAGGACTCGGGGCTTGTATGGGTTTTACTTGGGGGTGATGTAGATATAGTTCCAGCAAGAATAGCTTATGCAATGACATGTGGGGCAGGATTTATGCCAAATGAGGATAGTCTCTATGCTGACCTATATTACTCGGACCTTGATGGTGATTGGGATGCCAATGGAAATGGGGTGTTTGGTGAAGTAGCTGATAATATTGACTTATATCCAGATGTTTTTGTAGGAAGAGCTCCTGTAAGGAATGCTACGCAAGTTCAAGTATTTGTTAACAAAGTTTTAAATTATGAAAGAAATCCACCCGCTGATTATCTAAAAAATGCCCTATTTTTTGCTGAGATTCTGTGGCACGACCCATACACAGATGGAGGGATTGGTAAAAATATGATTGGCGAATTATTTCCATCAGAGTTTAATATACAAAAGCTTTACCAATCGTTAGGGAATGAGAACCCAAATTCTGTCATTACTGCAATGAATGAAGGCAAAAATCTACTAAATCATGCTGGACATGGCTGGATTTATTTGATGGGAGTGGGTAACGGATATTTAACGGACTCAGATATAGATGGTTTAACAAATGGAAATAAGCAAGGAATATTGTATTCTATAGGGTGCTGGGTAGGTGCATTTGACTATGATTGTATCGCTGAACATTGGGTAAGGAATCCGAATGGCGGAGGGGTTGCCTGTATTGTAAACTCAAGATATGGGTGGGGCTCACCAGGTAATCCCGGATATGGATACTCAGATATATTTGACAAAGGTTTTTATCGTAATATATTCAAGGAGAACATAACTCATATCGGGCAGATACTTGCTAAAACAAAACTTGACTATATCGCATTCTCTCGCGAACCCGATGTATATAGATGGCACCAGTATCAGCTAAATCTACTTGGTGAGCCAGAACTTAATATTTGGACTGATTCCCCATGTAGCTTAGAAGTTGCTCATCCAGAGAGTATATCTATTGGTGAAAGTCTTTTTAGGATAGCAGTCAAAAATGGGAGCACTCCAATACGCGGTGCTCTTGTGTGTTGCATGAAGCCAAATGAAGTTTATGACCGTATTTATACAAATGAGATTGGGGAGGCAAGTTTTTATATAAATCCAAGCTCAATAGGCAGTTTAAAAGTGACCGTGACTTGTCATAATTATTACCCTTATCAAGGGATAGCACAGGTATTTTCAGCTGGTCCTTATCCTGGATATTGGGCACATCGAATTAGTGATTCAGGAGGTAATGGTGAAATAAATCCTGGTGACACTATCACCTTACAAGTTACATTCAAAAACTTTGGTACTGAACAAGCAGATGCGGTAACTGCAATTCTGAAGACCAATGACCCTTACATAACTATTTCAGACTCAGTTGCTAATTTTGGTAATATTGCTCCAGGGGATACGGCTATAGATGATTTTGTTTTCCAAGTCAACCCCTTATGTATACTCACACATATAATTCAATTTACTTTAGATATTATAAATTTTGGCTCTCATACTCTAAATCTCATGATTCAGACACCAGTGTTAACCTACAAATATTATTTAGTAGATACAATTCCTGAACCAGGTGATACTTTTAACCTATTGATTAGTATAAAAAATAGTGGAACTGGAGAAGCAATAAATATAGATGGCATACTTTACTCCCAAAACCCTTATATCACAATTCTTGATAGTATTGCAAACTTTGGTAGTCTTAAACCAGATTCTTCTGGCACCGCCCTGTATACTGTTAGGATAAATCAAACATGTCCATCTCCTTACTTTACAAATTTTGTCTTAAATCTATCAACCGGTCCTTATTCATTTACAGACACTTTTTTACTCAAAATTGGGTACTCTGAATTCTCAGACAATGTTGAATCTGGGGTTGGTGGCTGGACTCACGGTGGTACTGATGACTTATGGCATATTACGGAAAGAGACTGTCACTCTCAAACTCATTCATGGTGGTGTGGTGATGACGGTTCACAAGGGTATCATAATAATATGAATGCATGGCTTTTGTCTCCTAAATTCGTAGTAGGGCATGACTCATGGCTATCATTTTGGTACAGGTTTGATGTTGCAATTTATGGAGTGGATGGTATTTATGTAGAAGTTGGTGATGGAAATAACTGGGATACACTTGATTTTATAGGGTCTGGTGGTGCATTAGATAGTATTTATATGGGAAACGATTGGGTTATTGGAGCATACCCACTTAATTATCCAGTTGGCTCTGAACTTAGAGTCAGGTTTAGTTTTATATCTGATAAAGAGGATGTAGGTGAAGGCTTTTACATTGATGATATCCAAGTTGGGTATCCAGTCCAGATAGCTAATCTTAGGATTAATGATTCATTAGGAAATCTTGACAGTGAGTTAAATCCTGGTGAGATAGTGAATTTTAGGGTTGAACTCATAAATACTGGAACATCTAGCATTAGTGATGCTTATGCATTACTCACAAGTTACGACCCTTACATTACTATTTTAGATGATAGTTCTTACTTTGGTAACATTGAACCGGGAAATTTGGCCAATAATTTTACTAATCAATATCTACTTAAATGTAGCCAATTTGCTACACCGGGTTCTAAGGTTAGATTTGCTTTAAAAATTATAGGTAATTATGGCTCCTATGTCTGTATAAAGAATTTTACCACTAAAATTGGACCAAAAGTTGGAATAGAAGAAAATGTGGCTTACAAATTTTACCTATCACAAAATAAACCAAATCCATTCATAAACAAGACGATTATTTGTTATTCACTGCCAAGATATGAGCCACAAGTCCGACTCACAATCTACGACCTTGCAGGAAGAGTTGTTCAAACGCTTATAGATAAGCCTCAAGACCCTGGTCTCTATGAAGTTGAATGGATTTCTGTTGGTGTTTATTCTGGTGTTTATTTTTACAAGTTAACTGCAGGAGCAAAATCTGCAGCTAAAAAGCTAATTATAATGTAAAAAGCTAAAAAAAAGTATCACAAAAATCGTTTTTCTTGCCAATGTCATTGCGAGCGTAAGCGAAGCAATCTCAAGTTAATAGTTAGGCGGTTCTTTTGTGATAACTATTTCGTGCGGGTGTGATTCACGTAAGCCTGCCTGAGTTATTCGTATGAATTCATGCTTAGTTTGAAGTTCTTTGATATTTTTAGCCCCACAATATCCCATACCAGATTTTAACCCTCCAACAAGTTGATAGATAACTTCAGCAACATAACCTCTGTATGGAACCCTTCCCTCCACTCCTTCAGGAACAAATTTCTTCACCTCTTCTTGAAAGTATCTATCACTTGAACCTCTCTCCATTGCTCCAATAGAACCCATAGCTCTGTATTCCTTATACTGCCTACCCTCAAACAATATCGTTTCTCCTGGTGACTCATCAGTTCCTGCAAACAAGCTACCAATCATAACTGTTGATGCTCCAGCAGCGATTGCCTTAACGATATCACCAGAATACCTTATGCCACCATCCGCAATTATTGGAACACGAGAGGTTTTAGCACACTCAATTATAGCGGTGAGTTGGGGTAATCCAACTCCTGCAATTACTCGTGTGGTACATATAGAGCCCGGTCCTATACCAACCTTTACTGCATCCACATTTAATTCACATATAGCTTTTGCTGCTTCAGAAGTAGCTATGTTGCCAACAACAAGTTCAATATCTGGGAATAATTTCCTTAAATTTTTTGTCATCTCAATCACTGACTTGGAATGCGCATGTGCAGTGTCAACTACAACTACATCGCATCCACATCTTATAACCTCTTTTGCTCTGTCAATCGTATCCTTCGCAATACCAACTGCTGCCCCTACACGTAATCTGCCAAGTTTATCTTTGGTTGCATTCGGGAATACTTCTTTTTTCATTAAATCTTTTAGAGTAACAAGTCCCTTCAAGATGTGTCTTTTATCTATAATAGGCAATTTTTCTACTTTATATTGCTTTAAGAGACGCAATGCCTCTTGTTCAGTAATCCCGGGTTTTCCAGTTATGAGATTAGATTTAGTCATAACATCACTCACCTTTTTGTTCATATTCTTTTCAGTTCCCATATCTCGTTTAGTCAATATTCCAACAAGTTTTCCTTTTGAGTCCACAATTGGAAAACCAGATATACTGTATAACTCCATTAATTCTTTGGCGCGAGCTAATTTTTCTTCAGGTCCTATAGTTATTGGAGACCTAACTATTCCACTCTCATGCCGCTTTACCTTCTCTACTTCTTGAGCTTGTTGTTCTATGGATAAATTCTTGTGAATAATACCAATCCCACCCTCTCTGGCTACTGCAATTGCCATACTTGATTCTGTCACTGTGTCCATAGCAGCTGAGACTATTGGGATAGAGAGAAATATATTACGGGTAAGTTTAGTCCTAACATCTACTATGCATGGTAAGACAGAAGATTCTTTCGGAACAAGAAGTACATCGTCAAAAGTGAGCCCTTCTCTCATTGTTATATCACTATAAAAAGAATAGTATAATTTGTCAAGTTTTTTGTGTTGCATTTTTGATACTTGTTTGTATAATATCCTTTACAAATGGGAGATAACAGCAATAATAGGCTTAAAAAAGCGGGTCTAAAAACAAGTGTAAAGGAGGAGGCTGCTGCTTCTGTAATGTTTGGATTAGGTGATTCATATAATATCACCGTATGCAATTGCAGTGGGAGCGACTCCTTTCCAACTCGCTATTTTGACATCAATTCCTAACTTAGTAGGCTCTTTTTCACAGCTCTCTGCAACTAAAGCAATAGAAAAAAAATAGCCGTAAAGCTATAACCACAAAATTTGTAATGTTTCACGCATTGATGTGGCTTCCTATGATTGGGTCTATATTCTTGTACTCAAAAGGACTAAGATTTATTCCTGTACTTATTATTTTTCTATGGACAGTTTACCTTTCGTGTGTAAATTTTGCATTACCTGCTTGGCTTTCATGGATGGGTGACCTTGTACCAGAAAATAAGAGAGGTAGATATTTTAGTATAAGAAGCACAATTTGTAATAGTGTGTTACTGACTGCAACACTATTGGCAGCAGTTTTTCTTGATTCTTTAAAAAAGTCAAATTTGTTGTTTTTAGGATTTGGTACCCTATTCTTTTTTTTGCAATGGTTTTTAGACTCATATCAGCCTTTCTATTGACAAAACAGTATGAACCCACTCTTAAAGTGGATAGTAGTTATTATTTTAGCTTTGCCCAATTTGTTAAAAGAATGAAAGGTAACAATTTTGATAGATTTGTGATATTCATTATGCTTATGTATTTATCAACTTTTGTTGCAGCTCCATTTTTTACGCCCTATATGTTACGTGACCTAAAATTTAACTATATCCTGTTTATTCTTATAGCAACTGTAACGCCAGTCTTAATTAATATTGTAACTGGACCATTGTGGGGTAGATTTTCTGATAGATTTGGAAATGTGGTGACTTTAAGAATTTGTAGTGTATTTGTGAGTATAACCCCACTTTTGTGGCTCATTTCTCCTAATCCTTATTATCTTATTTTTGTACCCGCACTTATAGGTGGGAGTGGGTGGGCTGGTTTTGGACTTGCTTCATCCAATTTTATTTATGATGCCGTATCAAGACAGCGTCGTGGGTTATGTTTTGCTTATTATAATGTCTTAAATGGGATAAGCATCTTTATTGGAGCAACAATTGGTGGCTTAATAGTGAAACTACCGTTGCATCTTATGAATATTTTCCTTTTTACTTTCCTCATATCGGGCATTCTACGTTTTACAGCATTCGCAGTAATGATACCAAAAATAAAAGAAGTGAGGGTAGTAGATAGAGTAGATAGATATTTATAGAACTAATTTCACTATAGTACATTTTTTCTTTGACTTTTCAAGAATTTAAGATATATTTAAATTTAAAATGTGATATCTTATAGCGAGCAAGAGACAATAGAATTTGGTAAGAAATTAGGTAAAAAATTAAAATCAGGTGATATTGTAGCCTTATATGGTGAATTGGGAGCTGGTAAGACTGTACTTATAAAAGGAATTGTGAAAGGAATTGGGTGCGATACTCAAGTTAAAAGTCCATCTTTTGTTTTTGTGCATGAATATAAAGGTAAATTTCCTGTATATCATGTAGACTTATATAGAGTAAATAATCTAAAAGATGTCTTAAGTCTTGGTATTCAAGAGTTCCTTAAAAGTGATGGAATTTGTCTTATTGAGTGGGCAGAAAATGCAAAAGATATTATCCCATTGCCCCATATTAAGATTAGACTTAAAATATTAAACGAAAATATTAGAGATATAAGTATTTCAAATGTTGGTCTTGGGGATTGAAACTTCAAGTTTTACTTTAGGATTAGGACTTGTGGAGGATGATAAAGTGGTGTTTGACTTGTTTGTTAATTCAGGAACTCCACAGAGTGAGGATATCATTAGAATAATGAAAGAATGGATAGGCGACCCTACTCAGATAGATGGCTTTGGCGTATCTTTAGGGCCCGGCTCTTTCACTGGGTTAAGGGTAGGGTTAGCTACTGTAAAGGGACTTGCAATTGGGTTGAATAAGCCTGTTTTTGGGATTCCAACTCTTGATGCATTCTTAGTTGGTGTCCCTTATACAGAATACAGAATTACACCAATTATTGATGCAAAAAGGGGCGATATCTATGCTGCAAGCTATGAAAAGGATGGAAAAAGGATTACACCGTATCTTGCAACAAATCCAGTAGAGTTCTTTGACCAGCTTGAAGGTGAACACATATTTGTAGGGGACGGGGTACGGGTTTACTCAGATTTAATAAATGAAAAACTCGGTCGTAGGGCGCATTTTGTATCTCCTAACCCTGATTTTCCGAGAGGTTCGTGGGTTGCGTCAATCGCACTCAATAGATTAAAAAAATGTGATTTTGACCAGGTTGACTCATTAGAGCCTATATATTTACATCCACCAAGAATTATAAAGAAATGAGCTATTTTTTAATACTTTTACTTTTGACTCATATTGATGTAGCAAAACTTAGTGGTATAATCCATCCTACATCTGCAAGTTATGTAATAAGGGCAATTAAACAAGCAGAGGATGATGGTGCAGAGTGTCTGATAATTGAGCTTGACACTCCTGGTGGACTTGATGAAGCAATGAGACAAATAACCAAATCTATTCTTAATGCACGTGTTCCAGTAATTGTCTATGTTTATCCGTCGGGTGCAAGATGTGCTTCAGCTGGTGTATTTGTTACACTCTCAAGTCACATTGCTGCAATGACACCCGGAACAAATATTGGGGCAGCTCATCCTGTGGCGATGGGTGGAGAAATGAAAAAAGAGATGGAAGATAAGGTAGTAAACGATGCAGTTAGTTATATAAAATCAATTGCTAAGAAAAAGGGTAAAAATGAGAAATGGGCTGAAGATGCGGTTCGTAAATCTGTAAGTATTACTGCAGAAGAAGCGATAAAACTCAATGTAATTGATATTGTCGCAGACGACTTACCACAACTCTTAGATAAACTTGACGGACGTGAAATAAAGCTTGAATCTATGATAAAAGTCTTACACACTAAGGGTCAGGAAATAAGGGAAATACAGTGGACTTTTAGAGAGAGGTTTTTATCTACATTAGCAAACCCAAATATAGCATATATACTTCTTATAATTGGACTCTATGGTATCATACTTGAGTTTTCTCATCCGGGTACAATCTTCCCGGGTGTATGTGGTACTATTTCACTTATACTTGCATTTTATGCTTTCCAAATATTACCTGTAAATTATGCAGGTGTAGCTCTTATTATTCTTGCATTTGGTCTATTTATACTTGAAGCACTAACACCAACCTATGGCCCACTTGCAATAGGGGGAACTGTTTCTTTAGCTCTCGGCTCTATAATGCTTATAAGAGCGGGGATTCCATTTCTAGAAGTCTCTCGTCCAGTAATAATTACAGTCGTTGCTGTTACTGCATCATTTTTTGTATTTGCTTTATCAATGGCATTTAAGGCAATGAGGAAGAAACCAACTACTGGAGAAAAGGGGCTGATAGGAGAGATAGCAGAAGTAAGAGATAGAATTGAGCAAGGAAAGGAGGGGAGAGTGTTTGTTTTAGGAGAATGGTGGAAGGCAGAATCTGACGAAACAATAGAAGTGGGTGAAAAAGTAAGGGTAGTAAAAGTAAATAGACTTATCCTTAAAGTGGAGAGGATAAAATAGGAGGGAATCATGGGTATTGCGATAGCTTTTATTGTATTTTTTGTCATAATACTTCTCGCTAATGCAATAAAGGTGCTTCCAGAGTATGAGCGTGGAGTGTTATTTAGACTTGGTAGATTTGTCGGGATTAGGGGACCCGGACTTGTAGTTATCATACCATTCATTGATAGACTTGTGAGAGTCTCACTTAGAGTTGTTACATTAGATGTGCCTTCTCAAGATGTAATAACTAAGGATAATGTGTCAACAAAAGTGAATGCAGTGGTTTATTTTAGAGTGATGGATCCGGGAAAGGCAGTTATACAGGTGCAGGATTACCTTTATGCTACATCTCAAATATCTCAAACTACTTTAAGGAGCGTGCTGGGACAGGCAGAGCTTGATGAGTTACTTGCTGAGAGAGAGAAAATCAACAAAAGGTTACAGGAGATAATCGACGAGCAAACTGACCCATGGGGAATAAAAGTATCAGTTGTGGAAGTGAAGTATGTAGAACTCCCTGAAACGATGAAACGAGCAATGGCTAAACAGGCAGAGTCGGAGAGGGAGCGTCGTGCAAAGGTAATACATGCAATGGGTGAATATGAGGCATCAGAAAAACTTAGAGAGGCATCAGAGGTTCTAAGTAGGTCACCATCTGGTTTACAACTCAGATTCTTACAAACACTTACAGAAGTATCAGCAGAGAAAAACTCTACTATCATCTTTCCATTGCCTATAGAACTTATTAAGCCGTTGTTTGGAAAACAGTGGGACTCAAGCAGTAAGTAATTGATTAATATAGCCATATCTTTTACGGTCTAATTAAAATGTCGTTGCGAGTCCCGATAAGTGTTGGGACGAAGCAATCTCATAACCTAGCAATATAGAAGGGGACACTTCTATTTTTGATACGGATATATATAACTGGTGATGTGTGGGTAGATGAGGGAGTTACTTTGACTATTAAACCCGGGGTGAAGATTTGGATAGAACCTTGGAGTGATGACCAGCGGAGTGCATAAAAATAAGTTGCAAAATTGGGAAAATGGATTAATATATAGTAAACAATGGAGAGAAATAAAATATTGTGGTTGATAGAAAAAAATATAGGAGTCAAGGAGAGAGGTAAAACCATAAATGTGAGCTCTGTCCCCTTCACACCCTGAAACAAATAAATGGTCGCTGTGAGGCTGTCCAATAATTATTAGAGGTGGTGCAAGAATGGTGAACGACCTTCAAAATGGACTCATTTTTGCAAGTAATATGGTGAGTTGTTACTATATATCACCTTATTTTGATGCGAAAGTGGTGAATGTTATACGGTAATTTGAATTGTCAGACAGCCTCGCTGTCCCTTATTTCCCTACAATGGAAGGCCAAAGAGTTATAGGGAAGTGAAAAGTTTGATTTTATTGATGAGTGTAGTTGTTTTTCTTTTAAATAGTTGTAGGCGAAATTCAAACAATGCAGTAGAACCACCAACACCAGTTTATCTGCAAATTGACGATGGCCCTGCTTGGTCGCCCGATGGGGGTACTATTGCATATTACCATTCACATGTCACTAAGATCTGGAAGAATGGTGCTTGTTCTGTTAATCGGGATTCAACTGGAATCTGGTTTATTGATACGGCTGGCTCAAATTATCAGATGTTTTTAAATCTAAAGGAGTGGAGTGCTGGCTCTCCTGATTGGTCGCCAGATGGGAACAAACTTGCTTTTGTGAGGGGAGCACACATTTATACTATCAATGTGGATGGTAGTGGTTTAACTTGCTTAACTTGTGACGAAGAAGGTCGCTTCTTCTTCCCGGATTGGTCGGCTGATGGTAAAAAGATTGCATATGATTGTACCACTGAGCCTCCTGGAAGGGGAATATGGGTTATGGAGGCTGGTGGGGAGAACAAAAGGTATCTAATACCTTTTTGGCGCTCTCCCGATTGGTCACCTGACGGAGCAAAATTTGTCTGTGAAGGAGGCCTTGGTTCAACCGGGGCTGGATCTCAAATTTGGGTTATAGATACTACTGGAACAAATGCAAAGCAATTAACATTTTTGGGCATAAGGAATATAGATCCGGTCTGGTCTCCTGATGGAGCAAAAATTGTTTTTTTCATCACAAGCAAATGGAGAAGTCCCTCAAGTCTGGGTAATGGATTTCGATGGAAGCGATCCTAAAAAGTTAACTACAGAAGGAGGTGTTGCTCCAAACTGGTCACCTGATGGTAAGAAGATCGTCTATAGTCAGTATAATGGTTGGGAATTCACTTCTGAGAGTGGTATGCTCTGGATTATGGATGCAGATGGCTCAAATAAACGGCAGCTGACTTCTTATAATGTAGAACTTATTGAAGATGGTCCTTAAAAGTAAGTGAAATAATAGTGTCAAGTCTGATTTTTTCTCTCGGGAATTTAGAGCTAAAATTAAAATGAAGAAATAAAATATCGTGGTTGATAGAAAAAATATAGGAGTCAAGGAGAGAGGCAGAACCATAAATATGGGCTCTGTCCCCTTTGCGCCTTATAGGTGCTGAAGATGTATATAAATATGACCATATTCATGTGTTGTATGGAAATTAAGAAATGAAAAAAATATTTATTATATTAGTGCTTTTAACCCCAATTCAAGCATTTTCATGGACGCCACCGGTTCAGATATCAAATTCTGGAGTGGCTCCCGCTGTGACGAGTGATAAAAGGGGATGGATTCATGTTGTGTGGTGGTGTAAAACAAAAATAAATGAAGCAAGGTACGATCATATATTCTATTCCTGCAACAGTGGGACTGGTTGGTCTTCTCCCCTTGACATATCCCCTAATGCTACAGGGGCAGGGAATGTAGCTATTACCACAGATACATTGAATTGGATACATGTGACATGGACAGATTTTGGTCCTTATGTTGGGAAGCTTTACTACACCTATTACAATGGCACTAACTGGGCTACTCCAATTTGTATGGCTGAGATCTTGCCAAACTGCTCAGCTTTAGGGACGAGTGATTTAATTTGCGATTCTTTAAACAACCTCCATTTAGTATGGAGCGGTAGTCCTGATATAGGTGGAAATACGGAGATTTTTTACAGCAAATTTGATGGACACGCTTGGAGTTATCCTATAAATGTTTCCAATGATTTACCTCACTCTGCAAAGATTAATATAGCGATAGATTTGAAAGATAATTTACATGTAGTATGGCAAGATTATACCGGTAATTACGGGGTACGTTACTCCAAATATAATGGGACATCGTGGTCACCATCTGTCCTACTCCCAGATATATCACCTGGTCAATCTGTATATCCCAGAATAGGTATAGATACATTTTGTTTGCCACATGTGGTATGGGAGGAGAGAACTCCTGGCCCTGCACAAAACGAAATAGTTTATACTCATTATGAGGGTGACACTTGGTGTCCCTGCACGCTATTATTTACAGCCGAAATTGCCAGTCAACCTGTAATAGTAAGCGATTCTCAAAATAGAGTATATGTTGTATGGACCGGATTGGGAGGATTATATTATAGTTTTTGGGAAAATGGTTCTTGGTCTCAACCAGACACTATCCCAAGTGCAAAAGGTTATGCTGATTTAACAATAGACAAGATACAAACTACCCTTCATTTAGTATGGTATTCTCACGACGGAATCTGGTACAGTAGACATAATTTATTAAGAATAGAGGAGAAGCTAAATCATACTTACGGATTTATGTTAGATACTTTTCCTAATCCTTGCTATGGAGGAATTAAAATTTATTATAGCCTATCCAAATTCCACAGTGTAAATATCATAATATCAGATATAGCAGGGCAAGTAATTGATAAGGTTGATTTAGGGTACCAATCTTCAGGTGAGCATAAATTCGTGCTTCCACTTGGGAGATTTAAGAAGGGAGGTATACTATGTTCAGGTGTTTATTTTCTTACTTTAAAGGCAGGGGGGCGTATTACAACGAGAAAAGTGGTTGTAGTGCATTAAGCCTAAAACCTTTAGTTAAGGGAGAAGAAAAGATGAAGAAGGTATTATTCGCTTTATTGCTAATGCTTTTTACATTTAATTTCACTATAAAAAGTTATGCAATACCCAACCACAATGCAGTTCTAATCTGTGGTGAGACTGCAGATAAGTTAGCAGATACCACTTGGGAGTGGGGTGGAATAGGAGAAAGGATAAAAAGTGGTGAAGCAGAGCCACAGCCAATGAAAGAGTTCTGGCTAGATACATATCTTATGTGGGAACTGCTGTTTGATAATTCACACTATAAATTATATTGTCCTGACCCAGAAGCTGAAGATGCGTATAAATATGACCATATCCATGTGCTATATGGAGAAGGCGAGGATTGGGATGATCCCTATTATAATAAGCGTTATATTGAAGCAAAAAATAATGGTGTCAAGTCTGATTTTTTCTCTCAGGAATTTAGAGCTAAAATTAAAATGAAGAAATAAAATATCGTGGTTGATAGAAAAAATATAGGAGTCAAGGAGAGAGGCAAAACCATAGATATGGGCTCTGTCCCCTTCACACCCACATGAAGGTAATACTTGGACAAAGAAAACTTCTTTTGGGTCAGGGAGTTCTCCTGCAATTAGTTGCAAGGCTGATTGGCTTGCTATCACCTGGGTAAAGGATAACGAACTTTGGTATTATGCAAAAGATTTGGAAATGGATTATACGATGAGATTTTTTGTTTGACTTTTGGAAAAGGTTAGGACATCATTTTGTAAAGGAGTGATAATTATGAGAAAACAAATATTGTACAGTTTTATTACTTTTGGTTTATTGCATGGGATTGTTGGAACTGCACAGGAGAAACCAGAAATAAGTTTTTGGGATAGGTGGAGTGTGGGAGTTGGGTATAGCCCGGGGATATGCTATACAGGAGAGGATTTAGTAGGGGAGTCCCAAGAAGAATGGGATATTAATCCTTTTAGATGGCTTTATTGGCTTAATTTAGTGGAAGGGAATGTTTATTATAGAATAAATGAGAAATGGGAAATCGAGATTGGAACAGGATATGGGTGGGCAAGATTGAAGAATAGAAGGGTGGGTTATTATAATGAAAAATGGGAAATAGAGATGGTTCCAATTACTTTAAATATGGTATTGCAAAATGCTATTTTCCCCGATAAATACTTTTTAAAGTTCGGAGGTTCTTTTTATTTATCACGCTGCAAAGATATTGAAAAGATATACGAGACTGATCCTGACGAACCTTGGAAACATAATTTTGTCGGTTATGAAACAATTAAGGGAGAAGGTAATGGTATAGGCGTCTCATTTTCAATAGGGAAAGTGTGGTATTTATCTTCTTTTATTGTCTCTAATGTTTCTACAGGTATTAAATTAGGGAGAATAGGATATAATTCTACATCGACAGTTTCTTGGTTCCCATCGAGTTTGGATGTAACAGGTATTTTTATTTATGTAAATTTTAAAACCACCATAGAAGGTGTAAAATGAAACGATTAATTGGTCTAGTTTTACCAATTGCTGCACTTAGATTAAACGCAGCAGATATACCTATTATCTTTGTACATGGACACAAATCAGAGGCTGACACAGTTGCAGGGTTTAAAACATGGAATCCTCACGACTATACCACAGTAATGCAAAAAATCCTTAATTCACATTATGATGGGTATACTGCAGGTTTACCTCTTAACTGTTGCGAAAATACAGAACTTCAGCCTACGCCTGATGCAAAGCGAATATATAACTTTTCTTACTACCATCCTCAAGGAAATCCTGGAGTTATAGGGCTTTCAGAACAAAAGGTAAAGGTTTATATATACTATGATGGGGCAGGTCGAAAGAGAGTCTCTGCCCCTTATATGGAGGGGTATCCTCCTGACCCGTATGACCATATTGAATGGTGGCCAAGGTACTTACCAAAACCTATGGAGCCGAGTGATTTTGTGGCCTGGAATAGAACGTTCATTGAGAGTTGGAACACTGGAAGATTTGCAAAAAGGCTTGCAGATTTTATTGATAAAGTACTAACTAAAACTGGAGCTACAAAAGTTGATATAGTAGCACACTCAATGGGTGGGCTTGTAGCGAGAGTGGCAATAAAGAACTATGGGTGTAGATCAAAAGTAAGAAAGTTACTGATGGTAGCTACACCTAATCATCCATTCAATAATCCATTAGAGACTACTCTATTTTATATGTTTTCAGGTGACAAAGATTGGCAGAAAGATGGTGAAGATTTGGAAATGAATGCAAATCTATTTGGTGGAGACCAAGAATTTATAGACCTATGGAATGGTGAAGATATGTTATGGCATGATTGGTTAGGCTACGATAATTATATATCAGGCGGAATGAGTGTGATAAGGGGAGAACGTAAGCACAAGAAGATTGCCGGAGTATTGACAGGTCCTGATGATGGTGTGGTTGATATATCGCAGGCCTATCTTGCCAGTGCAACATTTAATCCCATAATCTATGCAAGCCACGGGCACTCGGAACCTCATGATTACGTTGTATATGAAGATATTGGTGCAAGTGGTGAGCTTTCTCTCACCGAATGTACCTACACTACTGAGTTTATCAAGAAGTGGATGATAGATGATGATGTGGTAATAAATGGTGCATTTCAAAGGTGTCCTGTGATATATCCTTCACAACAAACTATCACTCCTCCGCAAACAGTGCTTCGTATAGATCTTAATGCATACGAATATTCAAATGTTCTATCAATTTTAGCTAAATTAAAACCAGAATTTGAGACTTGGGTAGGTATACCTACTCATAATTGTACACCTGGGACGCCAGGGAATCCCGTATTTTCTTTATCACGTCCTTCTCAAAATGGATATTATACTTTGGAAGTTCACACATATGATATGGAGGGCGAAATATATTACTTTTTAGAAGAAGACTCGCTTACTAAATATCTGTATGGCAACGGTGAATCCTTCCAGTTGCAACTCCAAAATCCTATTGGGGGTGAAGTTTTAACTGCAGGCGAGTCCTACACTGTGAGGTGGTGGAGTAACGACATGGCTATTTCACAACATCTTTATTATTCACTTGATAGCGGTGTCTCTTGGCAACATTTTCTAAGCTCCAATACAAATGATGAGCAACAACGAGAAGCTGATTGGTATCCACCACAGGTTGTTACTTATAATGCAAAGATTAAGCTTGAATTCTCTCTCGACGCCAATCATACATTTTCAAGAACAAGCGGCAGTTTCACCATCTTAGCCCATCCATACAATCTTGTAGCTCGTGCCATCTCAGAAAACTCAATCGAATTATGTTGGAATAATCCCGTCACCGTATCTGTATCAATTGATAGTATCCAAATATACCGTAAGCCTGCCCTTGATGGAACAGATGAATATGGACGCATTGATAAGGTGCTCGATGGAACAAGTTTTTACACTGATAATACTGTTGAGCGTGGTATAACTTATTATTACAAAGTAAGAGCATATGTAGGAAGTTGGGAATCTCCTTTCTCTGATGAAAAATCTGCTACTACACCATGGCTTTCTGCGCCTACTGAAGTTACAGCTGCTGGGATATCGTTTGATAAGGTAAAACTTACTTGGCGAGACAATTCTAATTATGAAGAAAAGTATGCTATTTGGCGTGAAATAGCAGGTAAAAGTGACACTCTTATCTGGGTAGATGCAAACCCTGGGACAGGCCAAATGGAGTTTATAGACAATAATCTATTACCCGGGACTACCTATCGATATAGGATAGCCGCATATGAGACGGTTCACGGCTTTTCAGATACAACTTATTCTAAATATGCACGCACATTTCCTGTTGCTACTGCTTTTCAAAACGGGCGAAAGCTTGCCACTTTTGACAACTTGATATGTATGGTATATGCTATGGATGGTAAAATTTGGTATAAGGAATCATCAAATGGAGGAGAAAATTGGAGTATTACCTGTCTCAGTGGTGAATTACTTAATTGCACTCATCCTGCTATTGCAATAACTTCATCGGGCACAAGATTTGTAGTATGGACACAGTATGACCCTACTAATCCTAACAGAGGTTGGGTCTATCGTGTATATAGTAATGATGGTATTATTTGGGAAGAGCCATTTCTTCTCATTAATAGATGGGAAACTATAACCCCTCCTTCAATCGCAATAGGGCGGGGTGATACAGTTCATATGGCACTTACTTATCGGCAAGTAGCTAAAAAATTGGATAAAGTTGATCCAACAGTATTGTATATGCGAGTATTCCCTGAGCCTGAGGGAGAAGATGTTTACTACCCTGATTTTCCAATTGTCCCAATATATGCATGTGTGGCAATAGATTTAAGAGGAATTCCACATGTAGTCTGGCAACAAGAAGGTAAGATATGCACTAGTAAACGGACTGGTTACCACAAGTGGACAAAGCCAGAAACTATTTCTGGTAGCTGTAGGAATTGTCAATTTCCTTCAGCTACATCTGACGCTTCAGGTAGACTATTTTGTATATGGCAGGCAGGTTCAAAATTATATCTTTCAACCTGTAGTGATGGGATTAGTTGGACTGCCCCTTTACCTATTGCATCTGTTTCACTTGATGTTTCGACTTTTCCTGTAATCTCCACTTGGGATGGAAATCTATATGTCGCATGGAATGATATTGAGCAAGATAATTTTGAAATTTATATGAGTGAAAAGAAAGTAAATGAGGATTGGTTGGTACCAATTAATATCAGCAATACTCATGAGAACTCTACCTTTCCTCACATAGCTTTATCTCCTGGAAATTTTTATTCGATGTGGACAGAAGGTAACGAACCACCTTTTGAAATTAAGTTTGAGAAGATGCTTGTGGCACCTGAAGTTACTCTTATTTATCCTAATGGTGGTGAACATTTAGAGATTGGTAAGACTTATACAATTACATGGGATATAAAGAACCATATAAAAGAACAGAAGCTTGAGTATACAACTGATGGTGTAACTTGGTATCCAATTGCTACAATTACTGACCCAAATCTGCATTCTTATGATTGGAAAGTTCCTGAACTTCCTTCTGATAACTGTAGAGTGAGAATTACCGTTACAAATGCGATTGGAAATACTGCTTTAGATGAGAGTGATGCTAATTTCTCAATCTGCTATCTAACTTCCGATATTGCGGAGGCGACTGGATATAATAATCAGCGGAAGTTGGCAATTGATTCACAGGATAATCTACATTTGGTTTTTTCCGATGATAATATAGTCAGGTATGCAAGGAGTACCGATTACGGTCAATCTTGGTCAGATAAGGTAGTAATTGGAAATGGTAGATTCCCTGCTTTAGCCGTTGATAATGTGGGTAAAAAGAATACATGCTGGATAAATAGGGAAGGGTCAGAGGATGTGCTTTATTATTGTAAAAATTTTGGTGAGCCACAAGAACTATTGAGGATGGCAACGGGTATATTAGTGGGAGGGTTTGCGCCGCCAGCAATTGTGGTTGATGATAATGATTGGGTACACATAGCTCTTAAGACTGTAAAACTTGTTGAGCAAGGGTTTGAATATGTAATCAGGTATAGAACATTTCCTGTAGGTCATCCAGAAGGTACTGATTGGGAGACTGTAGCTTCTTATCTTACATGGGTTGAGCCTAAACCTTTGACATCACCATCAGTTGATATTGATGAATATCAGAGGCCTCATATAGCGTTTACATTTCCTATAGAGGAAGAAGAAAATACTATCTATTATGCAGTTAAAATTGGTGGTAGCTGGACTTCAAGAGATATTGCAAAAGGTAGTCATCCATCGATGGAGATATGGGACGGGTATACTAATGTTGTGTGGCAAGGAGAAGATACAGAGATCTATCATATAATGGGAAGGATTAAGCCTGATGGTATAGGTTGGTCACGTATACGCAAAATAAGTGATAGCCCATATTATGCAAGTGTGTATCCAGTGATTGTTGGTGGTTGTGAGGTTCTTTGGAGCGAAGAGCAACCCGATAAAAGTTACCAAATATACGAAAACCACTTTAATGGTATAGGCTGGGAAGGTCCTCATGATATAGATGGAATACATACTATGACTAATGAATGCTTTCCACAAGCAGATATAGAAGTGATTCAACCTCATCCTGGTGTTATTGGCTGGAAGCTACACTATGTCTATACTTCAGGTAATGAGGCACCTTATGAAATAAGATATGGGTCAAAGGATGTATTTGTGCCTTATCTTTTCTCAAGCAAAATTACAGAAGATACAGAATGGACTCGTGATGTTTATATCACAGGCGATGTAATAATTGATAGTGGTGTCACACTCACTATAAAACCAGGGGTAAAGATTTGGGCTTCACCTTGGAGTGATGACCAGAGTAGTGGAGTAGATGCTGGGAGATGTGAAATAATAGTAAATGGTGCACTTTTGGCAGTAGGAACTGAGAGTGATTCAATAAGATTTACATCGGCGACTGAAACTCCCGTTGTGGGCGATTGGTATGGGATAAGATTTAGCGTTCATGCACAGGGTGAGCTTGATTACTGTATGGTTGAATATGCGTCTACTGGGATTAGGTGCGATGGCTCATCTCCTATCATCACTCATAACACTATTGAACAAAATGCTATTGGGATTGATATCAAGAATTCCAGTCCAATTATAAGAGCTAATACTATCCAGCTAAATAGGAGTTATGGGATATATTGTTGGAATTCCAGTGCTATAATTGATTCTAATTTTATATACAAGAACTCAATGGCTATATCTGATTCAACTAAACTCAAATTTGAGCCACAGCTAACCACAGATGTGCACAGATATAAAAGCATGGATTTAGGCAGATTTACACCGATAAATGGATTCTTTCCGAGGTCTGATACTATAGAGTTTGAGGGTACAGGTATTTATGCATATGAGTCTAATCTCACTCTCACCAATAATAAGATAGTAGATAACTTCAAGGGAATTTACACTGGTGGTTATACAAGAGGCAGGTATGAAGGCAACATGGTAAAGGACAATGTCTGGCATGGTCTTGATATTACATCACCTATGGGGTTTGCGTTGGAGATAAAAAACAATACATTTATCAACAATGGTTGGTACCAATACCCGGAGCCACTTGCTGGTCTCTCTTTAGGGTTTAGGGAATTCTCAATAGATTCCTCTTGGGCTATTGTTACAGGGAATGAATTTACTGATAACCATATTGGAGTCAGTGTTAGGAGATATGGTGAGAATCCTAGTGGTGCATTCTACGCTTGTATAAAAGGGAACAAATTTGAGCATAATCTTTATGGAGTCCATTCTTTTGGGGCTAAGATACCAAGGTTAAGGTCTGTCCTTACAGGTAATATTATCACTGACTGTGATAGTGTAGGTGTATGGTTTTCATTCGCATATGATAGTGGTCTAATTGACCTTGGCAATCTTATTGATGCTGACACCACAAATCAAGGGATGAACCAGATATACAATAATGACTGTTGGAATATTTATGTAGATAGATGTCCATATGTTACAATGGCACAGGGTAATAATTGGGTGACTACTTGTAAGGCAGCTGAGATAGATGCTAAGATTTATGATGATAATGAGAACCCGGCTTGTGGGCCAGTTGACTTCAGTTATTTCTATACCTGGGGGCCTATTGAGGCTGATACTACTTTCTCTGGTATTGTATCTATTGGGGGTGAACTTATAGTACCTGCGGATAAGACATTGACTATAGAGCCTGGGACGACAGTTAGGTTTGCGGCAGGTATTGAACCACTTACAGGGTTAAGTGTTGAAGGTAGATTGAATGCCATGGGAACTGAAGATAGTCCGATTATGTTTACATCTGATGCAGCTATACCAAAGGCTGATGATTGGCAGGGAATTACATTTAGAACCACGGATAAACACGGATGTGAACACAAAATTACACAGATTATGGGGACACAGATTACACAGCTTATAGACACAGAGGAGACAGAAATACAATTGCAAATTGCAGATTGTAAATTACAAAATGCAAAAATGGGGACACAGATTATGGACACAGAGGAGACGGAGTTAAATAGTTTGCCAGTTAGCCAGTTAATTAGTTTATTAGAGACGAAAAGTGACCCTAAAGAGAAGATTAAGGATTGTATTGTAGAGTATGCATATCGTGGAATATCTGTGTTAGATAAGGATAGGAAGCTTGAGGTTCAGAAGTGTAGGATAAGTGATTGTTTGGATGCTGGAGTGTATTCACTTGCTAACCAGTTGAGCCTTATGCAAAATACTATTGTACATAATGGTAGAGGTATATGGGTAGATAAGGGCAAGACAGAGGTTAAGAGTTCAATTATTACAAATTCGTGGGATGCAGGCGTATATGCAACAAATACTGCCGTTGTAGATGTAAAGAATGATACTTTACTTAGTAATGCAACGGGGTTGTGGTATACAAATGGGTCAAGTGGTGAAGTTAAGAATAGCACAATTATGGACAATGAGACTGGTATTCTTACTTCAGGTAGTTCAAGTCCAAGTGTTAAACTCACTAATATAGTAGATAACACGAGTTACGGTGTATACATAGACGAGCGGTCGCAACCTAATCTTGGTGATAAGAATGCGAACAAGGAGTCAAGAAATGTAATACATAACAATAGTAAATACGATGTTTATAATAATACCCCAAACACTATCTGGGCACAGAGAAATTATTGGGGGACTATGGATTTGGATGAAATTAAGACTCATATTTTTGACTATTATGACAATTCAGCTTTGGGCAAGGTAATATTTGAGCCCCTCTGGTCAGGTCCTGACAATCCAGGTGGTGCCAATCAAGTCATTGCCTCTGATATAAAGGGCAGTAATAACCAGTATACAGATCCTGAAGCAGCTTTAGGTACACCAGATGGTGGATTTGTATCTTTAGGTGTAGGTGGCTGGATTGTATTAGAGATGGGTACCACTATCGTTGATGGCCCATGTGCTGACTTTACTGTATACGAGGGTGCGGGAGAGGAATTAAACGAGAGTTTCTACATCTTTGGTAGTAATGATACAATCTCATGGACACCTCTTGGCTCAGGAATTGGAACAGCGTCATTTGACCTCTCAGGTTCTGGACTATCGCAGGTAAAATACATAAAGATTGTAGATGATGGAGATGGCGACTCACTATCTTCTGCACCTGGCTATGACCTTGACGCAGTTGTTGCCATAAATGGGCCACCAGCAGGAATAGAAGAAAGTCAACTCTCAGTACTAAATATCCAAAATCTATTCCAGGTTTCCCCTAACCCATTTGGTTCGGAGGCTAAAATTAGATTTGGCTTACCCAAGAAGGGGGTGGTGAGTTTAAAAATTTACGATATTTCAGGGCGGTTAGTAAAGACTCTGGTAAATAGTAAGAAAGAGCCTGGATATTATAATGTCAGCTTTGATGCAAAAGGACTAGCAACTGGCATATACTTTGCAAAGTTTGAAGCTGGTGGTGGTTATACAAAGACAGAAAAGCTTATTTTGATGCATTAAATACTTAGTTAATTCTGGTTATCTTGATTTAATAGACTATAGTGATAAGCAGTTTTAAGGAGCTTATTGAGGCTGCAAAATTAAAAGGTCCAAAACGTATTGTAGTAAGCGGGGGAGATGACCCTGTAGCTATTGAAGCTCTTAGATGGGCAGCTGAAATTGGGCTTGTAGAGCCTATACTTGTTGGAAATGAGAAGAAAATAAGAGAGATTACTAAAGAATTCGAAATTGTACCCGCTACTACAGAAGAAATTCCTGTTAAAGCTGCCAAGCTTGTCGGTAGTGGTAAAGCAGATATACTTATGAAGGGAAAAATATCTACTTCTGCGTTTTTGCGGGGAGTCCTGGACAAGTCTGTAGGACTTAGAACACAGAGGACTCTTTCTCATATTGCAGTCGTAGAGAGCCCTCTTTACCATAAACTGCTTCTAATAACTGACGGTGGTATGATTATAAAGCCGGATCTCAATACTAAATGTAATATTTTAATGAATGCGATAGAGTTTGCACATGCACTTGGGATTATATATCCAAAGATAGCCATTCTTGCTGCAATTGAAACAGTAAATCCAGATATGCAAGAGACTATTGATGCAGCTGAAATTGCAAGAATGGGAGCAAGTGGAGAGTTTGGCGAATGCAAAGTAGAAGGGCCCCTTGCTCTTGACATTGCTGTATCCAAAGAGGCTTGTAAACTCAAAGGAATAGAGAGTGAAGTAGCTGGAGATGCAGATATGCTACTTATGCCGGATATAGCTTGTGGTAATATATCTGCTAAGTCTATGGTCTGGCTAGGTGGTGCAAAGATAGGTGGTATAGTAGTTGGGGCACGTGCTCCATGCGTGATGCTATCAAGGGCAGATTCAAAGGAAACTAAAATTAACTCAATTGCTATGGGAGTGATAACTACTCCACTATAAAAGAAGAAAGATGCAAAAATTATTATTTTACATAACAGCATTAATAAATTCGTGTAATCCCTTATCAAAAAGGTGTTTCCCTCTTTATTAGTCGTAAGTCTATAATCTATCTATATTTAGGATACATAATAAGCTGTAAATTGGCTTAAATATTGGGGAATTTATAATTTTTTACTTGACAAAAATAGCCTTTATAAAGTACCATTTAGCAAGAAAGGAGGTGAATTAAATGAAGAAGGCGGACCTTATTAACGCGATTGCGAGAGATGCTGATATTACAAAGAAAGCTGCAGGAAAAGCAGTTGATTGCTTCATTGATACTGTATCAGATGCTCTCGCAAGGAAGCAAACAGTGACACTCGTCGGGTTCGGCACATTCTATGTAGCTAAGAGAGCTGCCAGAAAAGGTAGGAATCCAAGAACAGGTGCTACACTAAACATACCTTCAAAGAATGTTCCAAGATTCAGACCCGGGACCGAACTCAGAGAGAGGGTAAGATAAAACTCTTACACAATAAAAAGGGCTCTAAAATTTTAGAGCCCTTTTTTTTATTAAATTTCTTCTGTAGCTTTCTACTACTTGTACCCTTTTATATAGTTAGTTGTTTGGATTTAATGTTAGATGGGGCAAATAATTTGATAAGTAGTGCTTTTTGAATATGTAAGCGGTTAGCTGCCTGATCAATGACTATTGAATTTTGTGAATCTATAACTTCAGATGTTATTTCTTCACCCCGATGTGCTGGTAAACAATGCATTATAAGACAATTTGGTTTCGCATGCTTCAAAAGTTTAAAGTTTACCTGGAAATTCTTAAATACTTTTAGTCTTTGTTTTCTTTCTTCTTCCTGTCCCATCGAAACCCAAACATCTGTGTATACAACATTTGCATTATTGACAGCTTCAATAGGGTCATTCACAATTTTAGCGGAACTTAGTTTTATATAATCATTCATTGGCTCATATCCCTTTGGACTTGCGACCCACATATTGAGCCCAACTATCTTCGCACCAAGCATTAATGAGTGACATACATTGTTGCCGTCTCCGATGTAGGCAAATTTTAGTCCATCAAATTTATTAAATTTTTCCTTTATTGTAAACAGGTCAGCAAGTGCCTGGCAAGGGTGTTCAAGGTCAGAAAGTGCATTTATCACTGGAATACTTGCGTATATGGCTAAGTCTACTAAAGTTTGATGAGTAAAAACTCTTGCTATTATCCCGGATATCCATTTTGATAGATTTTGTGCTATATCCTTCACTGTCTCACGTGAGCCAATTCCTATGTCTTTTTGTGAAAGATAAATGGAGTTGCCTCCAAGTTCATATATTCCTGTTTCAAATGTTACCCTTGTTCTTAGAGACGGTTTTTCAAATATAAGTGCAAATACTTTGTTATCAAGTAGTCTTTTGTGCTTTAGTCTTAGTTTTTTAAGTCTCTCAGCAAGTGAAAATAGGGTTTCAAGGTCGGTTTTATTTAAATCTTTAATAGAAATAAAATCTTTTTTCACACCTTCTTATATCTTTTCTTGAACCTCTCTATTCTTCCTGCAGTGTCAATAAGTTTCTCCTGACCTGTAAAAAATGGGTGACACTTTGAGCAAATCTCTACATGTAAGTCTTTTTTTGTAGACCTTGTGTGTACAACATTACCGCAAGCGCAGGTTATTGTTGTATCATAGTATTCTGGATGGAGGTCTCTTTTCATATTCCCTCCTTCTCCAACCTATATCAAATTTTACTCTCTCAACAGGACTAAGTTTATCAATTATAAGAATCCCATTCAGATGGTCTATCTCATGCTGTAGTACTCTCGCCAAAAGATCTGTTGCTTGTATTATTTTTTCTTTACCATATTCATCAATCCCTTTAATCACAACAAAATTTGGCCGTGTTATTTCAATTCCAACTCCGGGTAACGAAAGACATCCCTCTTCAAGTATATCATTACCCTTGGATTCCACAATTTTTGGATTTATAATACTTATACATCCATCCCCTCTGTTAGCAAGTATTATTTGTTCAAGTATTCCAATTTGTGGTGCTGCAATTCCCACAGCCTCATGCTCTTTTATCACTTCCTCCATTATTTGAATCACATACTGTAGTTTTTCTGGGTCAAAATCTTTAATCTCTCGTGCTTTATTTCTTAATATAGGGTCGGGATATATTCGTAGTTCATTCATTTCTTATTTTTACATGAACCTCCTTTAGTTGTGCTTCATCCACTTCTGATGGGATTCCTTCAAGCAACCCTACACCTGTTAAAGTTTTTGGGAATGCTATTACATCTTGGATACTTGGTATATTTAGCATAATTGCTATAAGCCTATCAAGTCCCAATGCAATACCTCCATGGGGAGGTGCCCCATATTCTAAAGCCTCAAGTAGGCAACCAAATTCCTTTACTCGCCTGTCTTTATCAAGTCCTATGATTTCCATAACTTTTTCTTGTAAATTACGAATGTGTATTCTTATGCTACCTGTTCCAAGTTCTACTCCATTAAGAACAAGGTCATAAAGCTTGCCAATCGCAGCCTCAGGATTATTTTCTATAACTTCGGGTTCCTTTGGCATAACAAAAATATGGTGTGAAGGTACTAATCTACCTGTGTCTTTATCATATTCAAACATAGGAAAATCTGTAATCCAAGTAAAATCATACTTACCACTCTTTTGTAATAATTGCTTATCTATTAGCTCCCTTCTTACCCCTCCAAGTGCTTTACTTACTCTCTTTGATTCACCAGCAACAATCAATACAGTTGAATTTTTTGAAAGTCCAAATTCTCCTAAGACTTCCTCACTGAAGAACTTACAAACTGGACCAGAAAATTTACCTCCAATAAATTTGAGCCATGATAGCCCCATTCCATACCCCTTAGCTATATTCTCAAAATTGTTGAGCTCCTTTTTTGGTATATCTCCTTCACATATTATACATTTTACTGTATTGGCTTCCTTAAATATTCTGAATTCGCTTTTCTTAGCAATCTCTGATATATCAGTTAAAAATAAGTCATACCTCGTATCAGGCTTCTCGCTTCCATACTTCTCAATAGCTTCTTCATATGTCATTCTCTTAAATGGTGTATGTAAATGCATATTAAGGACTTTCTTAAATATATATTCCATAAGCCCCTCAGTTAGTTCAAATACATCTTCTTCATCTACAAAAGCAAGTTCGACATCAAGTTGTGTAAACTCAAGTTGTCTATCTCTCCTTTGGTCTTCATCTCTAAAGCATTTAGCAAGTTGATAATAGCGGTCAAATCCTGCTATGATAAGTAGTTGCTTGTAAATCTGGGGTGACTGAGTAAGTGAGTAAAACTTACCTAAGTGTAACCTTGATGGGACAATGAAATCCCTTGCTCCTTCAGGCGTACTACGACCAAGGATTGGCGTTTCTATATTTACAAAACCCTGGTTATGCAAATACTCTATTATTGCTTGATAGACTTCGCTCTTAAATATTATTGCACGTTGCATTGGATATCTACGCAAATCAAGGTATCTATATCTCAGGCGTAGCTCATCCTTCGCTTTCACTTCATCAGCTATCACAAATGGAGTAACTTTTGATTTAGAAATAACCTCAATTTTATCTGCTTCTACATCTATCTCACCTGTAAGTAACTCAGGGTTTTCCATCCCATTAGGACGTAACGAAACTATTCCGCTTACACTTATAACCCATTCATGTCCAATTTCTCTCATCAGTTTGAGCAAATTTTCATCTTTTACTACTATTTGTGTTATCCCAGTCCTGTCTCTTAAATTTATAAACCCTACTTTCCCGTGGTCTCTTATTGAATCTACCCATCCTGCAAGCACAACCTGAGTATCTACATCACTTTTTCTAAGTTCGCCACAATTATGTGTACGGTATTTCATTGCTTAAGTATAAGCTCATCACCTATGGGAAAGAACTCATCAGCTATTTCTTTTAAGTCAATAGCTGTATTTTGGGGAAAACCATAAACTTCTACTCTCGGTCCCCTTGCTTTTACATCCTCTACTAAACTTACAAAATCACCATCCCCTGACACAAGACTCACCACATCAAGCCACTCCACGAGGTTAAGTACATCGAGTGCTATCCCAATATCCCAATCTCCTTTCTGTGAGCCGTCTGCTCTCTGAATCAGCGGCTTTCTTCGAATCTCAAATGAGTGATGAGATAAGAGAGAAATAAATCCAGATTGGTTAATTTCAGGATTCTCAATTATATAGGCTATTGCTTTTACCAGTCTCCTACCTTTAACTATATGATGTAAGAGCTTTACATAATCAAGTCTTGCTTCAAATTGACTTTTAGCCGCATAAAACATATTTTGGACATCAACAAAAACACCCACTTTTAAATCCTTCCATTCAACCTTTTGTATTCTCAGATTTCGTAAGTTAAATTCTATCTTTCTTATTCGTCTATCCATTTCATCTATATTATTACGAATTTGGCTTAATTCATTACTTCTTTTAAATATTTCAAATATTTTCATCTTCTCCTCCTAATAATTAGCCACCCTGTGAGAATACCTATAAAATTTACACCAAGGTCAGCAAGTTCTACCTCCCTTCCCGGGATGAATTTTTGATGTAACTCATCAAATAAAGTAAACAGAATGATTAAAAGAAGAATAAGAGGTTTTTGTTGATTTTTGTTTTTAAAAATTAGCAATGAAAAAATCAAATATTCTCCCAAATGGCCAATTTTATCTACCCCAAGTATCTTTAGGCCCGGAGTCTCAAGATAAGGTATGCTTGATAAAGTAAGAATGATTATCCCCCAGATACAAGCAGGCAAGAATCTTTTAATCCACTCTTTTTCTTGACTTGCATGGGTTTCATAGGGCTTGGTCACAGTATATATCTTGTGAGGTCTTTGTCTTTTACTATATCCTTGAGCTTATCCTTTACGTACTTTCCAGTAATTTTCATTTCTTTTTCACGTAAGGCTGGTAATTGAAACAGGAAGTCCTCAAGAAGAGTTGACATTACTGTATGCAATCTCCTTGCCCCTATATTTTCCATAGTCTCGTTTATTTGGTTCGCATAATAGGCTATTTCAGATATAGCATCTTCAGTAAACTCAAGTTTTGCACCTTCTGTAGCAAATAATGCAATATATTGTTTAGTAAGAGCATTTTCGGGTTCTACCAAGATTCGCTTGAAATCATCTTGAGTTAAACTAAGTAGTTCTACTCTTATTGGGAACCTCCCTTGTAGTTCTGGTATAAGATCAGACGGTTTTGACATTGTAAACGCTCCTGCAGCGATAAAGAGTATATGCTCTGTACTCACCATCCCATATTTTGTCATTACAGAAGAGCCTTCAATAATTGGAAGTAAATCACGCTGCACTCCTGTCCTTGAAACATCTGGTCCAAATCTCTCGCCACTACTTGCAATTTTATCAATCTCGTCTACAAATATTATACCAGAATCTTCCATACGCTGCTTTGCTTCACGAACTACTTCGTCCATGTCAATAAGTTTCTGTGCTTCCTGTTGTGTCAAAATTCGCTTCGCCTCTTCAACTGATACCTTTTTTGTTTTACGCTGCTTTGGAAGCATTGAGCCAATCATCTCATGCAGGTCTATATTGAGCTCCTCCATACCCATAGGGGAAAGGATTTCCATAAAAGGTAGCATCTGGACATCAATTGTTATATCAACCTGTCTTTTAGATAACTCACCTTTGCGAAGCATCTTACGAAGTTTCTCCCGTGTCTCAGCTGAGTTAGAATCCCCCTTTGTCCTTGGTAATAAAAGGTCAAGAACTCTCTCTTCGCCAAGAATCTCTGCCTTATTTTTGATGGATTTAAACCGTTCTGCACGTACCATATTGACAGATATATTCATAAGGTCTCTAACCATAGACTCGACATCTCTCCCTACATATCCTACTTCGGTAAATTTTGATGCCTCCACTTTTATAAATGGCGCTCCTACTAACCCTGCAAGTCGTCGTGCAATTTCTGTCTTTCCTACCCCAGTCGGTCCTATAAGAATTATATTATTTGGCATTATTTCTTCCCTAATTTTCGTTTTAACTTTTTGTCTTCTCCATCTATTTCTAAGAGCAATAGCTACAGAGCGCTTGGCTTCATTTTGTCCAATTATATATTTATCAAGCTCTTTTACTATTCGAGACGGTGTTAAATCGCTTTCTTTCATAGCACTTCTATTGATATACGGTCGTTTGTGAAAACACATATTGAAGCAGCTGTCTTTATTGACTCTTCTACAACTTCACGAGCCGATAGATTTGAATACTTAATTAAAGCCCTTGCACAAGCGAGTGCATATGCACCACCTGAGCCAAGTGCAATTATTCCATCGTCAGGTTCAATAATGTCACCACTTCCTGATATTACATATGCATGCTCACGGTCAAGAATACCAAGCAAAGCCTCAAGCCTTCTAAGTACTTTATCTGTCCGCCAGTCTTTTGCAAGTTCTATCACAGCTCTTTCAAGGTTTCCGTGAAGTGCTTCAAGTTTTAACTCAAACCTCTCAAATAAAGTGAGCGCATCTGCAACTCCACCAGAGAAGCCGACAAGGACTTTACCTTTATAGAGTTTCCTTATTTTGCGGGCTCCTTCTTTCATTATAGTATTTTCAAAAGTAACCTGTCCATCCCCACCTATTGCAGCCTCACCTTTGTGTCTAACTCCTAATATAGTAGTAGCCTTCATTATTTTATAATATACATCTAATTTATTAGCTTGTCAAGATTTAATTTTACCACCTGTTACTTTTCAGCAAAAATGTCCTCTTTTATTTTTCAGGTAAAATGTCCTCTA